>CAYXDG010000049.1:0-26489 GCA_964463655.1 uncultured Dactylococcopsis sp. | reverse complement strand
TTAGCAATCGTTTGAGGAGTGCGAGCATCTTGCTCGCTATGCCAATTAATCAAACGGATTTGATACCATTTCTCCATTAACTTTTATTAATTGTTTTAAAACTTGCGCCAAATTGCATCTGCTACCTGCGAAACTTCCCACATTTCGGGGAGATCATGGACTCGTAAAATATCAGCACCTTGGGCGATCGCAGCGCAGCAGGTAGCAGCAGTTCCCCACACACGCTGTTTGGGATCGTCTTGATTTAAAATTTTACCAATAAAACTTTTGCGAGATGTTCCGACTAACATGGGAACACCAAGGGATTGAAATTGACTTAATTGACGCAATAATTCAAGGTTTTGTTCGTAAGTTTTCCCAAAGCCAATTCCTGGATCGATCATGATACGCGATCGCGCTATCCCTGCGTTTTCTGCTGCGGAAACACGCTCTTTTAACACAGTCATAATCTCGCCAATTAAATCATGATAATCGGTTAACTGCTGCATCGTTTCAGGTGTTCCCCGAATGTGCATTAAAATAATCGGAACGTCTAATTTTGCAACCGTTGATAACATTTCTGAATCAAAAGTTCCCCCAGAAATATCATTAATCATATCAGCACCAGCAGCAACAGATTCTTTCGCCACGATCGCGCGGGTAGTATCCACAGAAATGGGAATATTGAGAGATTTCCGAATTGCTTTGATAACAGGAATTACACGGTCTAATTCTGTTTCAAGAGAGATTTGTTTCGCACCTGGACGAGTGGATTGTCCACCAATATCTAAAATATCAGCACCTGCTTTCACTAAAGTCCAAGCGCGATCGCAAGCAGCTTCTAAACTATTATAATCACCGCCATCGCTAAAGCTATCAGGAGTCATATTTAAAATTCCCATCAGATAGGTTTTTGTTCCCCACTGAAACGATCGATCTCTAATCACTAATCCTTCTTGACTCATCGAAAAATTCTACCTTAAAAATCCTCTGTGTCTATGCGGTTCAAAACATGGCGTTTATTTAAACAAAAACTTGAGATATTTTAATTTCTCAGCATAAGGAGGATAACGCAAAGGAATCTCTAACCAAAATGCACGATTAGTAACACTTTTATAATTGGTAAAGGTATCAAAACTGGCTTTCCCATGATATCTTCCCATCCCGCTTTCTCCAACTCCGCCAAAGGGTAATTCTGTGGAAGCAATATGGATAATAGTATCATTGATTGTCACGCCACCTGCTGAGGTTTTTTGGAGAACTTTTTGCTGTTTGTTTTTGTCTTTAGAAAAGAGATAAAGGGCGAGAGGTTTGGGACGAGAATTAATCTGAGCGATCGCGCTCTCTAGATCATCATAGTCTAAAATGGGTAGGATTGGGCCAAAGATTTCTTCTTGCATTACTGGGTCATTCCAGTTAACATCTTCCAATAAAGTTGGTGCGATGTAACGAGTTTCAGCATCAGTTTTTCCCCCAACAATCACTTTACCATTGTCTAAAAACTGACTCAGGCGATTAAAATGTTTTTCACTAACGATTCTGGCGTAATCTGGACTTTCTTGAGGGGTCTCACCATAAAACTCTTTTAAACAATCTTGCATTGCTTTCACTAATTCTGCTTTGATGCTACGATGAACCAAGAGATAATCAGGGGCGATACAAGTTTGTCCAGCGTTAATAAATTTGCCCCAGATAATGCGTTTTGCACTATTTTCAACATTGATGTCTGGTTCGATAATGCAAGGGCTTTTCCCTCCTAATTCTAAGGTGACAGGAGTTAAATGTTCTGCTGCTGCTTTCATCACAATTTTTCCCACTGCGCTTCCACCAGTATAGAAAATATGATCGAATTGTTGCTGTAATAATTCTTGAGCAACTTCTTTGTCTCCTTCAACAACTGTGATATAATTGGGGTCAAAGGTTTTGGCGATTAAATCTGCTAAAAGGGCTGATGTATTTGGGGTAATTTCTGATGGCTTAAGAATCGCACAATTTCCCGCAGCGATCGCCCCCAAAAGAGGAATGATCACTAACTGAAATGGATAATTCCAAGGACCAATAATTAACACTTGTCCCAAAGGTTCAGGAACAATAAAAGACTTTGCAGGGAAGAAATTTAGGGGGGTTTTTACGGGTTTCTGTTTCGCCCAGCGATCGAGATGCTTAAGGAAATAATTAATTTCTTCTCCACAATAAGCCACTTCTGTCCCGATCGCCTCAAATTTGGGTTTTCCTAAGTCTTGAAAGAGGACTTCTACTATCTGATCTTGAGATTCACTGATAGCTTGTTTTAGCTTGTTTAATTGGCTTTTCCGAAACTCAATATCTTTGGTTTTTCCCGTTGCAAAAAATTCTTTTTGCTTTTGAACAATTTCAGTGATTTTACTTGTGATTAGCATAATTTATTTTTTTGAGTTGTAAATTTGTTATTGGTTATTTGTTATTGGTTATTTATGTAGAGACGTTCCATGGAACATTTCTACATCGGGGTTAGGGGGGATCGTCATTAGGAAAACACAAAGGACAAACGACTAAGTAGTCATTCTCTAACAGGTAACTTCACTGTAAAACGGCTTCCTTTTCCCACTTCTGATTCTAAATCAATGCTTCCATTATGACTTTCTAAAATACGCTGTGAGAGATGTAAACCAAGACCGCTTCCAGAGTTACGATGCTTTCCTTTCCGAAAGCGTTCAAACAAATTTTTTTGGTCTTCTGGAGATACCCCAGACCCTGTATCTTCCACTTCAACAATTAACTGAGGAGTATCTTTTGTTAGGCGAACTTTGACATGACCTTCATCGGTAAATTTAATCGCATTTCCCACTAAGTTAGTAAACACCCGTCTTAATTCTAAGCGATCGCCTTCCACAACCATCTGATTATTATCATCCAGTTGATCTTCTGTTTCTAAATTTAAGCCTTTTTCTTCTGCCAGAGGATTAAGTTCCTGAAGCACTTCCTCAATAATCGCTTTTACATCAACAGTGGTAAAATCCAATACTTTTCGCCCCGCCTCGAAGCGATAAACTTCTAAAAGTGTGTTCACCATATCGAGTAAATTGCGATTGCTACGGGTCATAGTCGTCACGGCTTCCCGCATCTGTGGAGACAACTCTCCTAAAGCGCCTTGCTCAAATAAATTTAACATCCGATCAGCCGCCACCAGAGGAGTCCGCAAGTCATGAGTGAGGCGAGACACAAAATCAGCCCGTTGACGGGCAATTTCATCTCGTTCATCAACACTGTGTTTTAAGCGCAACAGGGAACGGACTCGCGCCAATAACTCTTCTAATTCCACAGGTTTGCGAATAAAGTCATCTGCGCCTGTATCAAGTCCCTTAACGACACTGGGTTGATCATAGGCTGTAATCAAAAGAATGGGAATAAAGGGTAAATCTTCCTGTTGACGAATCCTTTCAGTGACTTCAAACCCATCCATCCCAGGCATCATCACATCGAGTAAAATTAATTGGGGTGGATTGGCTTGGATTTGCGCGACCGCGCTTTCTCCTTCTTCAGCAACTTCAATCTGATAGCCTTCTTCTTCCAAAATGCTTTGCACCAACAGCACATTATCGGGAGAATCATCAACCACAAGGATGGTATCTGGTTTATTTTTGGGTGTGTCTAGGGAATGGCTCATCAAAATCCTAAATGGTTTTACTAACTTAGTAAATCTTAAAAAAAATTAAGTTTCCGATGATATTATTCCCTGAGTTAGAGAACTCTCGCCTCATCCCCTCGAATGATTCCCTTGCGATAGTTACCAGTGACCAATCACTAAAGGTCAGAAGGTTTTCCGATAGTTACTGGTCACTGATCACTGTTTAGCTTGTGCGTCGATACTGCATATAAGCAGCAAAGAATAAACCTAGTAAGGTGACGGTGATTAAGCCAAGAACAATTCCGAGTAATAAAGGTTCAATCATTAAGTTAAGGTATCCTCCCAACAAATCTTATCATCAGCATTTTACCAAATTTTTCTTCGTTCTTGGTTGCTTGTTATCTCCAAGTCACTAGGAAGGAATGGGTAAATTGTAGCGGGTATGGAAATCAGTTTGGACTTTTTTGGTGAGACGACGAGAGACTTGGCGGACAATTTGGGTTAAGATGCGATCGCCCGTTTTTTGAATCATCCTTGTAGAAAAGCGATGGATAAATCGGGGGAAATGAACACTTACACTTAATTCTAACGTCCAGTCCACTGCTGTGATGGGAACAGAAGAAACATCTGCTTTTGTCTTCTCCACCAGTTGTAACGCTGCTTTATATTCTACCTCATAAAAATGAGCATCCGATCGCTCGATCTCGACGGTTTCCATGCGATAAACTCCCTCTGCTTCTGGAAGTAACTCAACGCCAAGTTTTGGTTCTAATTCAAAGCCTAACGCACCAAAGCGACCGATGGTTAAAGCGTAGCTATTCTCTCCAATGGGTTGTGCTTTCATAGGTTTGGCGCAGCGTACAAACCAGCCCTGATGTGCATTAAGATATTGTTGAACGGTTTCGCGATCGCTATACATAATCATCGTTCCTTGAAAATGATTGTAAAAATGGAACGAGGGAAGGGGTTGTTGGGGGTTCGGCTGCTCATCGAGATCAACTTTTATTGGTTTAGTTTGTTGAGATTCCATCACACACTTATTGAGTTATTTGTTCTTCTTGAGTGAATCATTTAACAAAGAATCATGAACAAATTACTATTTATTCATTATTTTCTGATCAATTAACTGCTGGGGAAATTGCGGAATTTTTCCCCAGTGGAGATGTAAATAAGACCCATAAACCGATTTTAACCTCCATCCTTCCTGATTTTGATTTTGATACAAATCCCGCAGCAGATAAAGGGGAGACGGTGAGGGGTGTTGGAGTTGGGAACGATGAAACTCATGTCCCCATATTGATTGATTGTTTAGACGATGATTAGCTAGCAAGGTTGCATGGCGATAGCCTAATGTTAATCGTTGTTTCATCATCGCATTGGTCGGGATGATGCCAACCATTTTCCAAGTTTCTCCTGCTAAAGTGGTAATGCTTTGGGAAAGATACATTAATCCCCCACATTCAGCATAAGTGGGAATTCTTTGTGCGATCGCGCTCCGAATTTGATTAATCATGGCTTGATTTTGTGATAATTCTTCGGCGAACACTTCAGGAAAGCCACCCCCGAAATAAAGGACATCGAGAGAGGGAGGAAGCGTGGTATCCTTTAGAGGACTATAAGGAATGATTTCTGCGCCAAGCTGGGTGAGGAGATCGAGATTGTCTTGATAATAGAAATTAAAGGCGCGATCACGGGCTACGCCAATTCTCACTGGAGTCTTCTGCGCCATCTCATCCCAAAGGGGAGAAACGGGCTTTTGTGACGCACTGAGAAGGGGTAAGAGTTGCTCCCAATTAAAACTTTCCCTCGCCATTTCCGCAAGTGTCTCCTGAATCGTTGAGAAATGTTCCACTTCTTCGGTGGGAATTAGGCCCAAATGACGATCGCGCAGGGTAATCTCCTCTTGACGAGGCAACACCCCTAGAATGGGCAAATTGAGGGGTTGTAGAGCATTTTTTAAGAGGGTCAGGTGTCTGTCGCTTCCCACTCGATTGAGAATGACTCCTGCAATGTTCACCTGTGGATTAAAATTAACATAACCTTGGGCGATCGCAGCCACTGATCCTGACAAGCGGGAACAGTCGATCACCAGCGCCACAGGAACATCTAGAATTGTCGCAATATGGGCTGTTGAAGCATAATCATTTCTTTGGTTAAGACTCACGCCATCAAACAATCCCATCACCCCTTCTATGACTGCATAATCAACCCCTTGACAATGATAGAAAAAGCAATGCTGAACATATTCAGGGGAAGTTAAAACAGGGTCTAGGTTGCGACAAAAGCGCCTTGTTACCCGCGTCTGAAACATGGGGTCAATGTAGTCAGGCCCCACCTTAAATGACTGTACAGTTTCTTGGTGATGAGCGAGAAAAGATAGCAAAGCCAGAGTAATGGTGGTTTTTCCCACACCACTGCGTTCACCCGCAATAATTAAACTCATTTTTGATAATTTGATCTAAAGTTGTGATTATGCGGATCATTGATGGGATTTCTATAGGTAATTGCCAAAATTTTTTGTTAAAATTTGCTTAAACCCCAGATCATGAATCCAATTGAAACCTCAACTCCCCTCCCAGCGCTGGCAAATTCATGAATTTAATCTCGAACGCATTACCCCGTTAGTGGATGCAACAGGGTTATCTCCGCTTTTAGCGCAAGTGTTATTAAATCGCGGAATTGTCACCCCTGAAGCGGCTGAAATTTATGTGAATCCAGACAGGGAAACTTTGCCTTCTCCTCAAAAAGAATTTCCTCATTTGGATCATAGCATTGCTTTAATTATTGAGGCGATCGCGGAGGAAGAATCGATTATTATTTGTGGGGATTATGATGCGGATGGCATGACTAGCACAGCACTTTTATTAAGAACGTTACGCTACTTAGGCGCAAATGTCGATTATTTAATTCCCAGTCGGATGAAGGAAGGTTATGGTCTTAATACCCGTATCGTGGAAGAATGTGCTAGCAATAGTGTGGGGTTAATTTTAACGGTTGATAATGGCATTGCTGCTTATGATCCCATTTGTCGGGCCATAGAATTGGGCTTACAAGTCATTATAACTGATCATCATGATCTCCCCGAAAGATTGCCCCCAGCCGATGCAATTTTGAACCCAAAACTATTGCCAGAAACCTCTCCCTATCGCGGTTTGGCTGGGGTGGGAGTCGCTTATGTTTTAGCAGCAACAACGGCGCAAAAATTAGGCAAGTTAAAAGGATTGACTGCTCAACTTTTAGAGTTATTTACATTAGGCACAATCGCGGATTTAGCGCCTTTAGTTGATGTCAATCGTCGCTGGCTAAAACGAGGCTTGCGCTTATTGCCAAAATCAGAAATTCTGGGAGTCCAAGCATTAATGCAAGTGGGAGGGGTTAATGATAGTAAAAAAGCCATTAAACCTGATGATATTGGCTTTCGCTTGGGGCCGAGAATTAACGCGATCGGGCGGATAAGTGACCCCCAAACCGTGATCGAATTATTAACTACAGATGACCAAAGAATCGCGTTAGAAAGAGCTATGCAATGCGAACAAGTCAATCAAAAACGACAGGAGCTTTGTGAGACAATTGAACAAGAAGCAATGGCTTATTTACAGACAGGAGAAATTAATTGGCAGCGCGATCGCGTGATGGTAATTGTCCAACCAAATTGGCATCATGGCGTGATTGGGATTGTGGCTTCCAGACTCGTTGAGCGCTTTGGTGTTCCTGTTTTTATGGGGACTTATGAAGAGGAAGATGAGAGCAAAATTCGCGGATCAGCACGAGGAATTCCTGAATTTAATGTCTTTGATGGCTTATCTTATTGTTACGATTTGCTGGGAAAGTTTGGCGGTCATCAAGCAGCAGGAGGGTTTGGTTTAGAAGCAAAAAATCTAGCCGAATTTCGAGAAAGACTCAGTGAGTTTGCCCATCAATGTTTACAACCAGACCATTTACAACCGTTGGTGAAAATTGACGTAAAAGCTAACTTAAATCAACTAACGGAAAAAGTCTATCAAGAAATCGATCATTTGCAACCTTGGGGAATTGGCAATGAAGAACCAATTTTTCTCAGTGAAAATGTGATGGTTGTTGATCAAAAGATTGTTGGCAAAAATCATCTCAAATTAACCCTTGGTCAAACTATTGACGGAGAAACAATCACCAAAAAAGCGATCGCGTGGCGTTATGGTCATTACTTTCCCTTACCAAAAATGATTAACGTTGCTTATAAACTGCGAGAAAATCGTTGGCAGCAAAATGTCAGTTTAGAATTAGAGTTAGTTGGATTTCGGTTACCTGAAAAAACTAAACTCAAACAGGAAACATATCAGTATCAAGGACGAACTTATCACTGTTGCTTATGGGAACATTTAAACGAACTAAGGATCGAAAATGATCGCGGAAATCTCTTAATCCTAAATCGAGGACAACGTAACGGACAATTAAAAAATAATTCCCAAGAATTAAAAACAATTAATGTTACCAAATCTCCTTACTATGAAATTATTAAAGCTGCGGTTTCAGCATTACAGGACTAATCTGAGTGCGGTCAGCTAACATAGTAATTGAGAAAATTCTGATGATTCCTAATTAATGATCAACTTGATAAGCTGGTCGTTTCCTTCTTTCGTAAGGGGGAGAACGTTACAGAGAGAGGCTAAAATTGAGATGCACCGTCCTACATGGAAGATAATATCATGCCACAATTTTTTATTACTTGGATTGCGACGGCGATCGCGCTGCTAATCACTGCTAAAATTATTCCTGGTTTAGTGATTGACAGTTTCATCGCCTCGATGGTCGGATCAGCTGTCTTAGGATTTGTTAATGCGATTGTCAAACCAATTTTATTTTTATTTACACTTCCCCTAACCATTCTCACCCTTGGCTTGTTTTTACTGGTTCTCAATGCGATCACCTTTGGAATCGTTGGTTATCTCACTCCAGGCTTTGAAGTCAATGGTTTTTTCCCCGCTTTATTCGGTTCTTTGGTGCTGTCCTTTATTGCTAGCTTGTTAAACAACTTTTTCCAAGGAGACGCTGAGTAAATTGAGCCATTATTATTTAATTAGGAGGAAAAGAAATGTCAGACAACTTGCGTAAATTCTTCACCTATCTTATTGTCTTAGTTTTTGGGGTTCTCATCGGTTTGGGAGGTTATCAAGTGCTTCCCTCTAAAGCAGATACAGTCTCCAATAACTCTGTCATCGCTCAAACTGTCCCTTCACCTGAAACGGTCACCAATCGCTTTGTTAGCCTAGCAGTGGAAAAAGTTGGGGATGCGGTGGTGCGGATTGATACCGAAAGAACAGTCACCCAAACCAATCCTTTTGCTGATGATCCCTTTTTCCGTCGCTTTTTCGGGGATGACTTCAATGTTCCCAGAGAGAGACGTTTACGGGGTCAGGGTTCAGGGTTTATTGTGGATAGTAATGGGATTATTCTCACAAACGCTCACGTGGTCAAACAAGCAGATCAGGTGACAGTTAACCTCAAAGATGGACGGACATTTGAAGGAAGAGTCTTAGGCGCTGATTCCATTACAGATTTAGCCGTGATTAAAATTGATGGAACAAACCTGCCAACGGCAACCCTTGGTGACTCAGATCAGCTAAGGGTGGGTGACTGGGCGATCGCAGTGGGTAACCCATTAGGCTTAGATAACACGGTTACATTAGGGATTATTAGCACTCTCAACCGTCCCAGCGCGAAAGTCGGAATTCCAGACAAACGCCTCGATTTTCTTCAAACCGACGCGGCGATTAATCCTGGTAACTCTGGCGGTCCCCTCCTCAGCGATCGCGGTGAAGTGATTGGAATCAATACTGCTATCCGTGCTGATGCCAATGGGATTGGGTTTGCGATTCCTGTCAATAAAGCCAAAGCCATTTATCCCAAACTCGCGGAAGGGAAAAATATTTCTCATCCCTACATCGGGATTCGCATGATTAGCTTAACTCCTGAAATCGCTAAAGAAATTAACCGTGATCCTAACTCTGGTCTATTCATTCCTGAAGTTGAGGGTGTGTTAGTGATGCAGGTACAAGCAGATACTCCCGCAGCGCGGTCTGGCTTACGACGAGGTGACGCGATTACAGCGATCAGCAATACTCGTATCACCAGTGCCGAACAACTCCAGCGTGTGGTTGAAGATAGCAACATTGGAGAAAAGCTAGATTTCAAAGTGCGACGCGGCGAACAAGTGGAAATCTTCTCAGTTTACCCAGCTGAGTTAGATGATTTCTCCTAATTAATTACTGTTCTTTAAGCAGGGGGTTTGTATGATCAAATCCCCTAAAAAAGCAGATCAATTACTGACTCAGCCAGGCGATCGCGCTTCTGATCCACTCTTCAGAATTAGGATTTTTAGCTAGTAAAGAATCTTGACTAATGACAGATAAAGCCTGTTCAATTTCTTCTTGGGTATAGCCTAATGCTAACAAAGTCATTTCAATATCTTCTCGAATTTCTGGGTGAGGAGAAATGCTTTCATCCCCTTTTTTCACTAACCCCGATTCAATTCGCCATTGAGATAATTTCGTTTTTAATTCTAAGGCAATACGCTCGGCCGTTTTCTTTCCCACCCCTGGGGTTTTCGAGAGTAATTGCGTGTTTTCATTGACAATCGCTTCCACTAAATCTCTTAAGCTAAAAGTATCAATTAGCCCGATCGCCACTTGACTTCCGACACCATTAACTGCTATTAATTTCCGAAATAAATCTCTTTCGGCTGCACTTTCAAACCCATATAAAACGATCGCGTCATCTCGTAATTGTTGATCCGTAAAAATTTGCACAGATTGTGAGATTTCTTCCTCTAATTTTCGAGCTAAACGGGATGGAATTTGGATTTCATAGCCGATTTGATTCACTTCTAAAATTAACATCACTCGGCTTCCCGTTGTTTTAATCAGATTGATCACGTTCCCTTGTAAATAACTAATCATAACTGCTTCTGTATAGAATGAAGATGACTTGTTGTGGAAAATCAATTAAACTAGACATGATAGAAGTAATTCGCGATTCATGACAACTCAGCGTAATCGTTCTCAAAAGCGCATTCTTAATCTCCTCCAGCAGTTGAGTAGTCCCTTATCTGCTCAGCAAATTTATATCGAATTACGTCAACGTGAACAACCTCTTGGCTTAGCGACAGTGTATCGGGCTTTAGAATCTCTAAAATTAGAGGGTGCGGTTCAATCCCGCACCCTTCCCAGTGGTGAATCTCTCTACGAGTCCATTGACCATGACCAACATTATCTTACTTGTCTCAACTGTGGTGAATCATTACCCGTTCATCAGTGTCCAGTTCATCAATTGGAAAAGGAATTAGAAAAATCTCACAAGTTTCAAGTGTTCTACCACAGTTTAGAGTTTTTTGGCCTTTGTCAGCAATGTCAGATTACAGCTAACAATGATTAGCAAGATAGTCTTTAATCAACTGTTTCAGTGGCGGTTTATCATCTAACAGGGTAAACCCTGCTTCTCTGGCTTCTGTTAAAACCTCTTCCGCGCTTTTTCCTTCTTTGACACCTCGGTAAGCTAAAACCATCACCCCAGCACGTAAAGCACTCCCACAATGGACTAAAACAGGCTTAGGGAGGTCTTCTAGCTGCTGAATCACTCGATCGACCACTTGACCCATTTCACTGGGAGATACTGGGATATTAACATACTGTAGCCCTGCCTTTTGCGCCGTTTGCTGATTGTCTAAAAAGCCTTGTTCCCCTGGCGCTCGTAAGTTGAGTATCGATTGAAACCCTTCTTGTTTGGCGGTTTCCACTTGTTCAGCTGTGATTTGTCCAGCAATGGTAAATTCTGGAGAAAGTTCGATTGTCTGAGCCATTTTTTTCCTCAATAACTAACTAGCAATACTTTATCAGATTAAGGGAGCTTACTCTAGAAAAAAACAAGATGATCCCTAAGTTAGATTCCCAACTTCTAAGCGTTTAAACATAGCTTTTCGCGCTTTTTGGGCTAAACTGTCGTCTAAGGGGGGTAAATGAATTGTTTTTTGATATTTTAATTCTAGGGCGGTTTCAATTAACCAGTCGGCTAGAAAAGGGTTTTTGGGTAAAAGCGGGCCATGTGCGTAAGTGGCGATCGCGTTTCCATAAAAAGCCCCCTCATAGCCATCCTCTTGATTGTTCCCATGACCCACTACCACTCGCCCAAGGGGTTGGACATTTCCTAAGTAGGTACGCCCACCATGATTTTCAAAGCCAATGACGATGGGAGATTCTCCAATGCGAGCTTGGATCATTTGCGCCAAAGGAGAAGCACTCAAACGAAAGACAATGTTTCCGATACAGCGATCGCTGCGCTTGCCTGGATGTTTACTGACTAAATCAAAAATTCCCAAGCCTTCAATCCGTTCGCCATAACTAGGTTCATAATAATGACCGAGCAGTTGTGGCGATCCACAAGTAAACACCCCAGGCGTTCCCGCTTCAATTTTACTCCGCATGATTTGGGCTTTATTGCCCTTGAGATCGCGCATCACAATCTCTTGCTGACGGTCTTGCGCTCCTCCACCCACAAACAAGTCAATCCCCTCAAACGCTTGGGCGCTAGCATTTAAATCTAAACGCACCACATTTACCTGTAAATCCCGCCAATAGCTGCGTTGCTGAAGACAAATTACATTTCCGCGATCGCCGTAGGTACTCATTAACGTGGGATACAGCCAGCCAATAGTCAAATCCATGTTAATAATTGATAACTGATCGTGATTTCCTAGTCTGTGATCAATAATTCAGTCTTCATATTAGCAGGTAGTTATCTAAAATCCATCAGTGTTTGTACACGCCCCCAAAGTTCTGGGGTTTGGGGGCTTCCCATTTAAATTTAAAATAAAGGTATCGTATTATCCAGTCTTGAAGGATCAGAAGCAAATTGTGCTAAAACTTACTCGAAAACAGCAAGAAACCATGTATCGTCACGCAGAAAAAACTTATCCAGAAGAGTGCTGCGGAATCTTACTAGGAAGGTTTCAACCAGAGGGAGAGACAACAGTAGTTGAAGTCTGGGAAACCGAGAATGCTTTTGAGAAGGAAAGCAAACTGTTTGAGTCAGTTTGTCCAGAAGCAGCAGATGGAACACTAAGCAAACGCAATCGTTTTACCATTGATCCAGCAGTGTTATTAAAAGCGCAAAAATATGCACGGATGGAAAACTTAGACATTGTTGGAATTTATCATTCTCATCCCAATCATTCCTGCGATCCCTCAGAATTTGATCGGGCGATCGCTTGGGAGAGTTATTCCTATCTCATCATGTCCGTTCAAGAAGGAAAAGTCGTCGCCTGTCACAGTTGGAGATTAAACCAACAGCAAGAATTCCAAGTCGAAAAAATAGTAACATAAAGTTGCCATTAAAGAAAAGAACCGCTTATCCTGAAAAACTGCACAACGATCGCTTCCTTCGCGTCAGTCAAAATCGTAGGTATTTACCCTTAGCAGAAGATCATTATGCTCAATCCCAACTTAGAAGAAGTTCAACTTAGCAAAGAAGAATACGAACGCTATTCTCGTCATATCATCCTCCCAGAAGTCGGATTAAATGGACAAAAACGCCTCAAAGCAGCCAGTGTGGTTTGTATTGGTACAGGAGGACTCGGTTCTCCTTTGTTGTTATATTTAGCAGCTGCAGGAATCGGACGCATTGGAATTGTCGATTTTGATATCGTTGACTCTTCCAACTTACAGCGCCAAATCATTCACGGAACTTCCCGTGTGGGTCAACCCAAACTCGAATCCGCTAAACAGCGCATCCTTGATCTTAACCCGTTTTGTCAAGTTGATCTCTATAACACTCGCATCACCTCCGAAAATGCTTTCGACATTCTCCAACCTTATGATGTGGTTGTAGATGGAACGGATAATTTCCCGACTCGTTATCTGGTCAATGATGCGTCCGTTATCTTAGGAAAACCCAATATTTATGGTTCTATTTTCCGCTTTGAAGGACAAGCCAGCGTCTTTAACTACCAAGAGGGTCCCAACTATCGCGATGTCTTTCCTGAACCTCCCCCACCCGGAATGGTTCCTTCTTGTGCAGAAGGAGGTGTATTAGGAGTTTTATGTGGTGTCATTGGTTCCATTCAAGCCACAGAAACGATTAAAGTGATTCTGGGAATGAATACTACTCTCAGTGGACGCTTATTGCTTTATAATGCACAAACCATGAGTTTCCGCGAATTAAAACTCCGTCCTAACCCAGAGCGTCCTCCCATTGAAAAACTCATCGACTATCAACAGTTCTGTGGGATACCCCAAGCACAGGAAACGAATGTTCCTGAAATGACAGTGCAGGAGTTAAAGCAGTTAATGGAACAAAACGCAGATGACTATGTTCTGATTGATGTTCGTAATCCCAATGAATACGAAATTGCCAAGATTCCAGGCGCGACTTTGATTCCTCTTTCTGACCTTGAAGACGGAGATGGCGTTGAAAAAGTCAAACAACTGATGAACGGTCATCGTTTGATTGCTCACTGTAAGATGGGAGGGCGATCGGCTAAGGCGCTCCAAATTCTTAAAGATGCAGGAGTAGAAGGGACGAACCTCAAAGGTGGGATTCGCGCTTGGAGTCAAGAGATCGATTCCTCTGTTCCTGAATATTAATCTGATGTAGCAAAAACCACCATTAGCAAGCCCCCATCTCTTTGAGATGGGGAGCAAACGATATTATGTTCGATATTCAAATTTGGTGGCAAACTCTTCATAAGATTGTTGGAGTTGGTTTTGTTCTGTCATTGTTGCCTCCTTGGGATAGCTAGGGTTTTCTATTAAGAAATGTAACAAGGCAGAGAATCCCTCATGGGTGTGAAGATTATTTAAATTTAATCGATTTTTTCCACATTTCCCGCTTTTACCCAAGCCTGTTGCCCACTTTCGGGAATATAGACTTTTTGCCAATCGCCGTCGTTACTTCTCCCAATAATGACTAATTTATCGTCATAATAAACCCCACCGACTCTAGAGGCGCTCAGACTGGGTTCACCGCGCAGACTTAACCCACTGGGCCAGGTGACTCGCGCTTCATACGCTTGTTCTCCAAAGCGTTCTTGAATGGTGGGTTCAGGCTTGGGTTCAGGCTTGGGTTCAGGTTCAGGTTCGGGAGGTTTTTCGCTGACGGGCTGGGAGCTTTCTTCTGTCTGGGGTTGAGATTTTTCAGCCGTTTGAGAGGATTCTTTTTCGGGATAAGTGGGTTTTTGCGGGGCTTCGGAGAAACGATTTAAGAAGAAATAGGCAGTGGCTGCGCCAGCGCCTGTGAGAATGGAAACACCAACCAAGAATCCGAGAATAAATTGTATAAAACCAGAAAGACTCATTGTTCGTATAGTTTTGAGAATAAGGGTTAGAGACTAAGGGCGTTATCTAGGGAGGCTTTACGCGCTTTACCCGCACTGACCCATTCTTTGAGAAATTGAATTTCTTCTTGGGCGGTACGGGCAAGGGGAACAATCTGACTCGCTGCTTGCAGAATATCTTCGCTGGTAAAGTCCCGATTTTGACTAAAGCCAAGGTGCATGGCTTCGATAATGGTTTGCTCAATTTCTGCACCAGAAAAGTCTGGGGTTTCGTAGGCGAGTCTTTCTAGATCATAATCTTTTAAGTTGTGAGGACGCAGGTGAGATAGGTGAACGGAGAAGATTTCTTTTCGTTCGGTTTGGGTGGGGAGGTCAACGAAGAAAATTTCGTCAAATCGTCCTTTCCGCATCATTTCTGGGGGGAGGGCGCGGACATTGTTAGCGGTGGCGACCACAAAAACAGAGGAGGTTTTTTCGGCTAACCAAGTGATAAATGTCCCAAAAACACGGCTGCTGGTGCCAGAATCCCCTTGTCCCCTTAATCCTGCAAAGGCTTTATCAATTTCGTCAATCCAGAGAACGCAGGGGGCGAGGGCTTCGGCGAGGGTGATCATCTGACGGGTGCGGGATTCCGATTCTCCCACTAACCCGCCGAATAAGCGTCCTACGTCTAGGCGCAGAAGAGGGAGATGCCAGTGATGGGCGATCGCCTTGGCGGTGAGAGATTTTCCTGTCCCTTGAATCCCTACTAGCAATAAGCCTCTGGGATGAGGGAGTCCGTAGCTACGGGCGCGATCGCTGAACGCACCTCCACGACGCAAGAGCCAGCTTTTCAGGTTGTCTAACCCCCCAATATCAGAAATGTCTTCGGTTGCGGGATAAAAGTCGAGGATTTGAGTTTGGCGGATGGATTGCCGTTTTTCGGCGAGGACAAGTTCCACGTCTTCTGGCTGTAAGGCCCCATGATCGGCGATCGCGCGGGTCAAAACTCGTCGAATGCGTTCTAGAGACAATCCTCGGGCAGAACGCACAATGGCAGCGATTTCTTTGTCGGGAAGCGTTTGGGGAATACTACTAATTAATTGTTCCACTTCCAATTTAATAGTATGGCTATCGGGAAGGGGAAACTCGGCAACGGTTAAGACTTCCGTCAAATCTGATGGGATAGAAACGTCTGGGGAAATCAGCACCACATTAATCGGAAGCGATTTTAATTTGCGTGATAGATTCCGCAGTTTACGGGCGACGGAAATATCTTCTAAGAAGCGATGGAAGTCGCGAAGAATAATCACTGACCCATTACTGGTTGAGAGTTTTTCCACGTATTCTAGGGCTTGTAACGGGTTTCTCTGGGCAGTTCCTGCATTGTTGGGGTTGTCTTGATAGCCATCGACAAAATCCCAGATATAAACGGAGCGATTCCCGACATTTTTAGCGCACTTGGCGATCGCGCTTTCGACTCGTTCTTCTTCAAAGGTGGGAATATAAATTAAGGGATAACAGGCCCGTAACAACAGTTCAAACTCTTCGCGAAAACTCATCCTTTTTCCTCCCGATTTGGCAATTGGTCTTTCAAGGCTGCTAAGGGGGCGAACCGTTGATCCACAGGAGGAGTATCCTGATAATCATAGTGTCCTGTGGTGGAATCGCTACTCAATTGGCGGATGGGCATTTGCAGACAAAACTGTTCATAGAGCCAAGTTTCTGGTTCAAAATAACCTTGTGCGCTTAGGCTTTCTGTTAATTCTTCGAGAGGGGTTTCCATTTCTTTTGGCATCTCTCCCTCCTCTTCTAATTTCCCTTTTAACCAAATCAATTCGCTGGTATCAACCACCAGACGTTGATTGTATTGTTGTAAACTGCGATCGCAGACGAGGGTTTTAATGGTTTCTGCACTGGCGGAGACTTCCAAATAAGTTCCACAGTGAGTAATCACAATTGTTCCCCGCACTGGGGTCAACGTTTCCAGGTTTGGGAGAAAAGTTTTCACCTCGATTTGTTCACTTTTCCCAGGCGCTTTGAGTAATCGTGGAATGTAAATTGGTTCTATCATCGCACTTTATCAATTGTTATTTGTTCTTTGTTCTTCCTTGAATCAATGATTAACAATCAAACATGAACTAGAAAGGATGAACCTTTAACAATGAACCACGAACCAAGAACAACGAAGCAATCACGAAGTTATTAATTGTCCTTCCGTTGTACTACCAAACAACGGTCTGGCTCTTGTCCCCGACTCCAAGATTCTAACTCATCATACTGCTGAAGAAACTGATGAATTTGCCGTCGTTCTGCCCCAGATAGAAATTTGATTTCTGCACTCTCTCCTGTTTCTAGAACTTGCCAGGCGGTTTTTTCGGCTAACACTCGCAACTCTTTTTCCCGTTGTTGGCGATACCCTTTAAACTCAATGGTGTAAAAGGCTTGGTCTTCTTCGGGAACTTGCCAGTTGAGGGTAGTGTTGGCTAAATATTGCAAAGCATCTAAGGTTTTGCCTTGATCTTTTAACAATGCTCTAACCTGTTGTTCACTGAGTTGTTCTTGATCAATGACCAGCCAAGGGATTCCCTCGGCAGTGGTCATTTCTGAGGTTTGAGTTGGATCAGATAGTTGTACTGAAGTCGGGGTTCCCATCAGGGTTAGGACAGTTTCTAACCACTGTTGACCCCGAGTTAAGTCTTGCTCCATAGTTGATTAAGAGGCTCTTTCTTTTTCTTTTTTGCGCGATCGTTTTTGTTTTTCAAAGGGTAAGGTATCTTCTCCTGTTTGCTTTTTCTCCTGCTTGGCTTGTTCATCCAGAATTTTTTGCAGATTCTCAGGTAAGGGTTCTCGCATCAAAATCAGGGTTTGCATGGTTTGGAAAATATTGGCAAGAACAATATACATCAACACTCCTGCTGGTAAGGGGAAGAATAAGAACATCCCTGTAAACAGAATGGGGGTAATCTGGCTAACAAGCTGTTGTTGGGAGCTATCTGCGCCTTTATTTTGTTGACCTGAGAGTTTTTGGTTAGCATATAAGCTGATGCCAAAGAAAAGCACCATGCCAAAAATATCCCAGTGAATTCTGCCGTCTTCACCGACTGCACCCACGCGGCCGAGTTCTTCAATGAAGAGAAACCCTTCATTTTTCGCGACACCGGGTAGGCTTGCTTTAAGGCTAACCTCTCCTGGGGCGATCGCGCTAATCGTGCCATCTTCTTCTAATTTGACCCGTTCTTGACCTTTAACCACTTCCAATTTTGGGGTTAATTGGGATTGGGTCTCGCTGGTTAACTGACTTAAGGACTTTCCTTCTTCAGTTTGAAATTCTAAATGAGTGGTTTGTCCAACGCCTAAATTTTCGCTGGGAAGAAGTGCCAAAAGTTTATAGTGAATGTCTTTGGTTATGTAAACGTTTTCTGCTTTTGTGGTGAGCGTTTCTGGCTGTACTTGCTCAATTTGTTCCTTGGGGAAGATTTGCATATCGACGGTATAATCCACATCCGCGAAGGGCGATCCCCGTAAGGTGGCAAATAGGGCAAACAGAATGGGCATTTGCACGATGACGGGAAAACATCCACCCAGAGGATTGCCATATTCTTGATAGACCTCGCTCATGGCTTGGCGTTGTTTTTCTGGGTCATCCTTATAGCGTTCTTGTACTTCTTTGACCCGCTTTTGCATTGCTGGCTGGGCAACCCGCATCCGTCTCATACTGCGAATTGATTTGGCACTCAGAGGGTAGAGGGCAAACCGAATGACGAGGGTGAGAGCAATAATGGCAAAGCCATAACTAGGGACAATCCCGTGGAAAAAATCCAGGATTGGTAGCATTATGTTGTTAGAGAGAAATCCGATCCCAAAATCCATGCGTTTTTTCGCTTAGCGTCCTGCTTGTACTGTTATCCTTGTTTTAATGTACCGAATCTTTAATGATTCGGTTAAGATTCTCTTACCAATTTAACGAGTGGTAATGGCTTCTAGGGATTTTCCTGTTTTACTGGCGACTTTTTCAGCGATATAATCATGAATCTCGCGATACTTGGGAACGGCACGCATTTCTAAACGACTGCGATCGTTGAGAGTCAGAATAATATCTCCCCATAAGCCTATACCTCTAGGAATTTTAACTAATTTTGTAATTTCTGTATAGACCACATCTGTTCGATCGCGTCCTCGCCAGCCACCAATCACCGATAAACGGCGATCGGTAATTCGATAACGCAACCAAAGAGCGCGGACAACTGCCCCAATAGTAAACGGGAGAAAAATCACGGTTAATCCCAATAAAATATTTAAGATTAAATCGCCTTTGTGCGGACCTCCATCATAATAAACAGTTTCTTTAATCCCCATGTAAGACCTCTGACTTAATTAATAACTTTCTTAATTCTCTCAAAAAATCTTCATATTTGCACTCTTGGGCTTGTGGCTTCACAATCACGACAATTTTCCAGCCTGGAGGTAACTGAGGCAATAATTCTCGAAACACCCCACGAATCTGACGTTTGATGCGATTGCGAATCACGGCTCTTTTGCTTACTTTTTGGCTAACAGAAATCCCAATTTGGGGAGGGGGGGGAAATTCTCCGTTTGGAAAAGCAGTTTCCTGTAATAAACGAAGAACCAAATATTTTCCAGCACAGCGTCCTCCTTGATGATAAACCGTCTTAAACGCTTTATGGTGTCGCAGACGGTTTACTTTTGGCAAGCTCACGCTTAGACTGATAAACGAGCTCGTCCTTTGTTGCGACGAGCATTAATCACCTTTCTGCCGTTATGTGTCCGCATTCTGGCGCGGAAGCCACATTTGCGCTTTTGTTTTTTGCGAGTGCCTTGTAAAGTTTGTTGAGCCATTGTTTTGTTTTGTTGTTCGATCGAGCCAATTCAGATTCAATATTCTAACAAAATTAGAACGGGGAGCGATCGCTCTCCCCGACTTCTTATCTGTCTAACGAGAGAATTTTACTTAGTTTCAGAGAATTCGGCATCAATGACATCATCGCCATCAGACTTATTGCTAGACTCAGCAGAGTCACCATTGGTACTTGCGCCATCGCCCGCAGCGCCAGCAGCAGCGCCCGCATCTTGCTGATAAATATTAGAACCAATGCTGTAGAGAACCTGTTGCAGTTCTGGCATTAACTTCTGAATTTGCTCATCATTTTCTTGAGATGTCGCTTCTTTGAGTTGACTGATTAAGTCTTCTGCTTTGCTTTTCTCTTCGGCGGGAACTTTATCACCGAGTTCATTAATTTGCTTCTCAGCTTGATATACCAAGGAATCTGCTTGATTTTTCCGTTCGATTCTTTCGCGACGCTGTTTGTCTTCTTCGGCGTTTTTCTCCGCTTCATCGACCATACGTTCCACTTCTTCCTCGGGGAGGGTAGAAGCGCCTGTGATACTGATGGACTGTTCTTTTCCGCTTCCTTTATCCTTCGCCGTTACATTCAGGATACCGTTAGCATCAATGTCAAATGTAACTTCAATTTGAGGAACACCGCGAGGTGCTGGGGGAATACCATCTAAACGGAACGTGCCAAGACTCTTGTTATCTTTAGCAAATTCACGTTCCCCTTGTAAAACATGAATTTCCACATTAGTTTGTCCATCCACTGCGGTGGAGAAGGTTTCCGCTTTCTTGGTGGGGATGGTGGTATTACGTTGAATCATGGTGGTCATGACACCGCCAAGGGTTTCCACACCGAGGGAAAGAGGGGTTACGTCTAAGAGGAGAATGTCTTTAACTTCTCCAGAGAGGACACCCCCTTGAATGGCAGCACCCACTGCGACCACTTCGTCTGGGTTAACAGTGAGGTTAGGGTCTTTCCCTAATTTTTTCTTGACGAGTTCTTGAATTGCGGGAATACGGGTTGAACCGCCAACCATGACAATTTCGTCAATTTTGCTTTTATCAAGTTTGGCATCTTTGAGGGCGTTTTCTACGGGAATGCTGCATCGATCGATTAAATCTGAGCAAATTTCCTCAAATTTCGCCCGTGTTAGATTCATATCTAAATGTTTGGGGCCATCTTGAGTAGCGGTGATGAAAGGAAGGTTGATATCAGCTTGGCTAACACTGGAAAGCTCAATTTTCGCTTTTTCCGCTGCTTCGGTTAAACGTTGGAGAGCTTGTTTATCTTGACGGAGGTCGATTCCTTCTTGTTTTTTGAATTCTTCAGCCAGATAATCGACGATTTTCTTATCAAAGTCATCACCGCCAAGGTGAGTATCCCCAGAAGTGGCTAACACTTCAAAAACACCGTCGCCAACTTCAAGAATAGAAACGTCAAATGTTCCACCACCTAAGTCAAAAACGAGAATGGTTTCGTTACTTTTCTTATCTAATCCATAAGCAAGAGAGGCTGCGGTTGGTTCGTTAATGATGCGTTTGACATCTAATCCTGCAATTTTTCCCGCGTCTTTGGTAGCTTGACGTTGCGAGTCGTTAAAGTATGCGGGAACAGTAATCACTGCTTCAGTGACAGTTTCTCCTAAATACTTACTGGCATCATCCACCAGTTTACGAAGAACCTGCGCGGAAATTTCTTCGGCAGCAAATTGCTTATCTTGGTTAGGGGATTCGAGCTTAACGTTACCATCGCTGGAGCGTTTAACTTCATAAGAAACTTCTTTCGCTTCCTCTTTAATTTCATCGAATTTACGCCCGATAAACCGTTTTACCGAATAAAAGGTATTTTGAGGGTTCATTACGCCCTGACGCTTGGCAATTTGCCCAACAAGGCGATCGCCGTTCTTGGCATAAGCAACTACAGACGGAGTGGTGCGAAACCCTTCCGCATTAGAAATAACTGTTGGTTTTCCCCCTTCCATAACGGCGACACAAGAGTTTGTTGTTCCGAGGTCGATCCCGACGACTTTTGCCATAAGAGTATTTCTCCTTTACTGACTACAATAAATTTGTACTTATTTTTAATTTGTTCTATCCTCTATGATGAGAGGGGAAAGCAGGCTTAAAAAGTGCAGGATACCGAACAAGGGGATGACGGTTACAAAAAATTTCCGTTGACCTTTTCAATAAGTGGGCTTGATCTTAGTGCTTATCATCTTCTCACCATTGTGATACTTGATATTTCAAGCCTATGAATTGTGTTCTTAATAAATGAAATTGTCTCTGGATCAAGCTAAACTAAATAGGTATTATCAACTTACCTAATTTATTCTGAGTACAAAATGCTTTGCTCAGAAGCAAAGAAACCTATCATACAACATCATTTTTAAATTAAGGAGCAACTGAAAATGCAAAAGATACTGGTCGTTGATGACAGCAAGATGATCAGAATGCGGGTTAAAGATATGCTACCTGCTGATAAACTAGAAATCATCGAGGCTAAAGATGGTAAAGAAGGTCTCGACAAGATTTACTCAGAACAACCACAACTGATTATTTTAGATTTTCTCTTACCTAAAAAAAGTGGTTGGGAAGTGTATCAAGAAATACAAAGTCATGCTGAATTAAAGTTCATTCCTTTGGTATTAATGTCAGGGCGAAAAGAGGAAGTCACTGAAAAGATTTCTGAGCCCTTCAGTCACTTTGCTTTTGTGGAGAAGCCCTTTCAACGAGAGCAACTGGTGCAGGCAATTAAAGATGCAAGAAGTAAAGCTCCTAAACCCGAACCCAAACCACCTGTTGCTGCTGCTGTGGCTTCTGCTGCTGAGGGAGATGAGGTTGCTGCTCTCAAAGCAAAAGTAGCTGAATTAACCACTCAGTTAGAAACCACTCAGGGTGAAGTGAAGAAATTACAGAAACAATTTAATCAGTTAGTGAACTATGTTAAAAACAAACTTAGTTGAGCAAGCTGATAAAAATTAGCCAATCATCCTAAATGATTTCTCGAAATTAATCCCCAGTATTCACTCTGTATAAGCCGATGAAAGCAACTTTTATTGTCAAAGTGTTCTTATTATCAGCAGGTATCTCTTCGGTAATTAAGTTAGTCGCTCCTTATGTTGAAGTTAGTCCTTCTGCTGGTCTAGCCATGACGATGGTTTTGATGCCAGTGGTGATTCTTGGGATCATTTTAGGACGAAGATTTCTGGCATGGGAATCTTGAGGATGAACTGCCATGACTTTAGGGAAATGGGTGGGGGTCGTTACCCTCACGATCTCACTGTATATATTGTGGCAAATTAAGCAGTTGCTGTTGTTAGTTTTTACAGCAGTTGTCATCGCTAATGCTTTGAATGTGCTGGTCAATCAGTTTCAACGGTTCAAGATACGACGCGGTTACGCGGTCTTTCTGGCTGTACTGGTTTTATTATCATTAGCCGTTACATTTGTTTGGTTGATTGTACCGCCATTTTTTGAGCAGCTACAGCAACTATTTGATCTTGTACCAAAAGGGATTAATCAGTTAAATAGTTGGCTTAGTTTATTAGAAAAAAGGCTGTCTCCAGAACTGTTAGAATTATTGCCAAATTTTACACAGTTATCAGAGCAGATTCAACCGTTATATAATCGTTTACTTGGCGGAGGGTTTACTTTTTTCTCGACTTCGGTTGGGATCATTTTGAACACGCTATTAGTGCTAGTATTAACAATTATGTTACTGGCTGATCCCACTCCCTATCGCAGCGGTTTTATTCGTTTATTTCCTTCTTTTTACCGCCGACGAGCGGATGAGATTTTGTTTCTGTGCGAGAAAGCGCTGCAAGGGTGGTTGGTAGGAACGTTATTTAGTATGACCTTTCTGCTGGTGCTAAGTTTTATTGGGTTATTATTATTAGACATTGATCTGGCTTTGGCGCAAGCCATGCTAACAGGATTATTAACGCTAATTCCTAATTTTGGACCCGTTTTAAGTGTAATTCCGCCGATGGCGATCGCGCTTTTAGATGCGCCTTGGAAAAGTTTAGCGGTGTTAATCTTTTATATTATTCTCCAACAGGTTGAGGGTGCATTACTGACTCCTTTAGTTATGGCGCAACAAGTGTCTTTATTCCCTGCATTTACGTTATTAGCACAAGTTTTTTTTGCCACTTTCTTTGGATTTCTAGGTTTATTTCTGGCACTTCCCTTAACGGTTGTTTTGCAAATTTGGCTTAAGGAAGTTTTAATTAAAGATGTCCTTGATCGCTGGGAAGCAAAGTATTAATGATGAAGCGTTCTCGTTTTTCAATTAAATATCAAGTTTGTCGATGTTTAGATTTAGCTGAATCTGAAGACTTAGCTAGTAAGGTATTTGACTTTTTCCTACTTGGCTTAATTTTTTTGAATCTCGTTGCGGTGGCGTTGGAGACAGTTGATTCTTTATATGAGGAATATCGCCTCTGGTTTCAATTGTTTGAAATATTTTCGATCGCTGTTTTTACGGTAGAGTATATTTTGAGAGTGTGGAGTTGTACAGTAAAACAACCGTATCAACATCCTGTTTGGGGAAGATTAAAGTTTATGACAACTCCCCTTGCTGTGATTGATTTATTAGCGATTCTTCCGTTTTATTTACCCTTTCTTTCGCCACAGTTGCGGATGGGTAGGTCTTTGCGTCTTTTGCGTTTGTTTCGGGTTTTGAAGTTAAATCGTTATACGGATTCTCTCAAAATTTTAGTGAGAGTGTTGCGGTTGAAAAAAGAGGAGTTATTGCTATCATTATTTGTATTATTGATTTTACTGGCGATCGCGTCGAGTTTAATTTATTTTGTAGAACATGAAGCGCAACCAGAGGTTTTTTCGAGTATTCCTGAAGCGATGTGGTGGGGAACAATTACGTTAACAACTGTCGGTTATGGGGATGTTTATCCCATTACTTTAGTCGGAAGACTTTTGGGAGGAATCTTGGCTATTTTAGGGATTGGTTTATTTGCACTTCCTGCGGGGATTTTAGCCTCTGGTTTTTCAGAAGAATTGCAAGCTCGGAAAGAGAAAAAGCAAGAGAGAAAGGTAACCGTTTGTCCCCATTGTGGTCGATCAATCAATGATGAATAATGAATCATGGTGGGCATTACCCACTCGACTACTAAGAACAAATAACAAATTCTAGTCAATGAATCTTCTAAAAAACTTCAAAGGAACATTTCTAGTCGGTATCGGTTATATGTTATCTCCCCTTAAAACGAGATATAGCGCTACAAAATCAGGTTAGGACGTTCTTAAAAAGACTAGCGACCGAGACGGTCGCACTCCCACCGTTCGGGAAATGTCCTAATATAAGCACGTAGCGCTATATTATTTTAGGGTTGGGGGGGTCAACGCTCTATACTGTTGTGATTGTTCTTTTATGGTACTTAAATGTGATTGAAATGCCTGATTTTTTAGCGGTAATGTATTGTCTAATCTTGAATTAATGATGAGATTGGTGATCTTCGCACCCCAACCCCCAAGTAACGAAACAAATTAGGATTAAGTTGAGACGAAGTGGAACGGAGTTCGCTTCCTGTTCCGCCATCAGCAGGGTCTAGAAATGGGCGCAGATTGATGCTATCGTTGGCGTTACGAGAGGTATTTCCACTTAATAAATCCCGCAAGCTGAAATTATTTGTATAGGTGGTGACTCCCCAAGTTTGTTCTCCTGTGTTGGCGCTGGCGAGATTTTCAAAAACGCGATCGCGGGTTAGGATGGGGTCTTGTCCGCGAGGAACGGTGAACACAATTCTACAACTGGGATCGGCTTCTGTTGTGACACAAACAACATTTTCGTTGTTAATCATGCTGGTTTGTAGTTCTAATAAACCATCAGGACGATAGGTTTCTAAGCGTTGACTAATTGCGAGACAGCGTCTTTCGGGTGACCAGTTGCTTCCCATTTGTTGCGGAATTGCCCAAGGATAGCTTTGATCTGGTTGGGTGACAGGGTTATACATAACGGTGTATTGACCGTTGTTATATTCGCAGGTGAAGCGGGGATCATCGGTGGATGGGGAGGAGTCTGTTTCGACAACGACTTCTTCTGCTTCTGGGAAGTCTGGGGAAGAATCGATGGGCGCTTCTATGGGAATGGTATCAACGATAACTTCGGGAACAGTTTGCGCTTGGGCGAATAATTCTAGGTTGGGTTTTGGGTTAGCATTGGCTGTGATATTAAAGCTACTGGCTGCGATCGCTGCTGATAAAGTGTAAGTGAGAGGAGGTAACATAAGGTTTTTAGTTGAAAGAGGACTGTTATTTTGTCGAGATTCGGGGCGATTTAGTTCCGAAACAATAATTTTCTTGCTTTGTCGAGCATGAGATACTAGCTTGTTTCTGCCATCATTACTCTTGCCCGATCTTTATCAAAAAATTGGGTCTAAAACCCCGTCCTTCGACAGGCTCAGGAACACCTTCTAGGAAGGCTTTTGTTGGTTCTGGATATACCCTTTAAGTGTCTCTAAAGAAGCGCCCCCTACCGATGAAACAAAATAGCTAGGAGACCAAAGAGACTTCCTATTTTTAGGTTTCGGAAGGTTTGCTCGTCCATATTTACGACTAGAGACTCCTTTCAAAGAGTTCACCATTCCAGAAATCGATACTTTAGGTGGATACTGAATCAGAACGTGAACATGATCCGCCTCTCCATTAAATTCTAATATACTGAACTCCATTTTCTGAGTTACTTCTCTAAACGACCTTTCAATTAGCTCTAAACTACTGCTTGTTAAAACCTTCTGTCTATATTTAGTGAC
>CAYXDG010000048.1:18455-26609 GCA_964463655.1 uncultured Dactylococcopsis sp. | reverse complement strand
AGTTATCCACTTCTTTAAGCCAATGATTACGAGGATAAATTTCTTGAGAATAATCAAGTTTTAGTCTGTGTTCGATCAGCTTTTTCAAGAAGCTATTTACAGCGTTAAGTTGTTCATTTCCCAAGTCTTCTATCTCCTGTTTGAGATGTTCCCAATCAAGGGCTTCAAGATTATGTTCCCGTAAAGCTCTTGCTTGAATCTTAGTCCATTGAAAAAAATCTATTTCGTAAAGGCTGGTCATTGTAATCTTATATAGAGATTTGCTTTCATTACGCCGAGTGAACGTTATTTTCAACTCATTCTATAGCAGTTCTATATCTTATGTAACAAGTGGGCTTCGGTAAAGCCCCCCAAGTTTGGGCAGTTGGGGGGCAAAAAAATTACCAATCTTATGGGATTGCTCTAAGGTCTAAAATTTTTGAAAGCCCTGAAATTAGCGGTATGGAATACCAGCAGGGAACGCTTTACCAGTACAAGATTCGACAGTATCTCTTGGAAAAATGGGGTCGTCAGTGCACCTACTGTGGTCAAAAAGATACCCCCTTTAGACTGGATGGAAATCGCCACCCATTATGATTTTGCCAATCCCAACCACATTCATTCCTTCTATCCGCATCTTGTGGTGGGAGGAAATTGTTTGCTGGTGTATGGCGTTCTAAGCCCAGTGGTCGGTTAATTATTGATAATTTGTTATGGGTTCATTCTGTAGAAACATTTCAGGGTGTGTAGAGACGTTCCATGAAACGTCTCTACATTGGTGGTTAACTGTATTGCTGTTCAGAATCAAGGTTAAACAACCGTTGTAACGATTGAACGGTACGGCGACGTATTTCGATATCCTGCTGCGCTCGTAATTCTACCATTGGCTCATGGAGAATCTTATTCACAATTCCTCGGGTAAGCGCTTCAATAACTTCTTGATGCTTTTCCGCAAACTCGCTTCCGAGACGGGAGAGGGCTTTTTCTAATTCCTGTTCGCGGATGGTTTCTACTTTTTCTCGCAGACAGCTAATGGTGGGAACGGTTTCTAAAGACCGCCACCACACTTCAAAGGACTCCACTTCTTCGTCTAAGAGACTTTCGGCTTCTTGCGCCATTTTTCTGCGACTGGCGGTGTTTTTGGCGACCACTGCTTTGAGGTCATCAACGTTATAGCTTTCTATATTCTCTAACCCTTTAACATCATCAGCAATGTTTAGAGGAACTGAAATATCAAAGAGTAACAAGGGATGGGAAGGGTCAATATTTTGTTCGAGTTTGGCGCGGTCTAAAATGGGTTCACTGGCTGCGGTGCTGGTAAAGATGAGATGAGATTCTCCCATCACACTCATCATCTCTTCTATGGGGTGTATTTGGAGTTCTACGTGATCTGCAAATTGTTTCGCGAGATCACTAGCCCGTTTTGGGGAACGGTTGACGATCGCGATCTCGGTTGCGCCTTTAGCCAGCAGATGCTGAACCAATAACCGCGCCATTTTCCCTGCACCAATAATGGTACAGTGATATTCAGATAAGTTGTTAACTTTGCTGTGCGCCAGTTCCACGGCAGCAGAACTGATTGACATTGCTCCTGTGCCTAGATTGGTATTACTCCGCACTCGTTTCCCAGCAGACAGGGCTTGTTTAAATAGGCGATCGAGTAATTGTCCGATTCCTTGGTATTTTTGCGCCAGTTTGTGAGCGTGTTTCACCTGTGAAAGGATTTGTCCTTCTCCTAACACTAAACTATCTAATCCTGCTGCAACTCGCATTAAGTGACGCAACGCATCTTGATGAAGCAAAATAAACAAGTGTCGTCGCAGTTGTGAAATGGGGTAAGTGCTGCGTTCAGAAAGAAACTGGGTAATTTCGTGAACCCCTTGTTCCGCATCTGTAATCACTGCGTAGATTTCTAGGCGGTTACAGGTGCTGAGGATCGAAATTTCCTCAATATGGGGTAGTTGACGTAAATAGGCGATCGCGCCTTCGATCGCGTGATCTTGAATGCTCAATTTTTCTCGGACCGCAACAGGCGCAGTTTTATGGCTTAAACCAACCACTACAATATTCATGTGTTCTCCCAACGATATCCTAAATTCGCGTCAATCAAAAAAAGTTTGGAGTTTAGTCTCTCTACTGATCTATCTTTTGTCATTTATACGGAATTGTGTGTCAAAAGAAAGATTTTGAAAACAAACTTTGTAAAATTTTCTAAATCAAGACGTTTTGTTAAGGTTCTTATCACTAAAAAATCGTGATATCTTTCTGATAGCAAGACTGGCTGGTTCACGAATTGCGATCGCATGATGAAATTAATGATTAAAAATCAAAGATTGCGCGATCGTTAAAAAGTTGTTCTCATTAGCCACATAAATATCGTGTAAATTAGTTAAATCTTGGGTGAGTTGATCGGAAATTCCTAAAATCACTAATAGAGAACATTCTTTAGGAATTGACAGCACCGATCGCATCCCTGAATATTTGCGAACATGAGCTTGATAATCCCCTGTTTTACACTCAACCCAAAAGGGCTTTTCAGCAATGAGAAATAAAATATCTAACTCAAAATCTCTCCCATCTTGCAAGACAATTTGTGGATTTAAGACACTTTGATAAACTGCTTGGTAATCATTCATCAACTGACAAAGGCTTAAATAAATAAACTTTTCAAACCAACCCCCTGTGATAAAATTAATCACTAACCCAGTCCTTTGGGGAGACGCATAGAGCATTTTATTCTTTTTGTCATACTGATAAGAGGATAAAAAAGCATAGGCGCTCATCCGACTACAAAATTGTGTTGTGCAAGTAATCTCTTCTTTACTGCGAGACCCTAAATTAATCGCCAGTTTCTGATCTTTAGAAAAACTCCGTTTGAGTTGAGCATAAAAATAACTTAAATAAGAATATTTGTCTCCGATATAGAGAGCAAGTTTATTAAATATCTCATCATTTTCGTCTGGCTTATGATAATTTTGAATAACAATCCCTTGGTTGGTTAGCCAAGTTAAGACTTCTTGATTATCTGAAGCCGTAATTAATAGTTTCTGAGGACGATAAGAAGAAGAAGTTTCAGCCAAACCATGACCATTGATATCTTGAGATAAGTAATACAGATGGTTTTGAAAAAGGGTAACTTGTTTTTGCAATAAATTTAATCTTTCTTTGGGTGATAATTTTAAGCTGTTAGAGGAAGAAAAAGGGTGATTTTCTTGTTGGCGAGTGAGTAAGTAAGCTCCGATGACAGAACCTGTTGTACTACCGATGAGGACAGTCAATTTGCCACGATTCGGAAATAAAATTGTAACGAAAATTCCACAACTTAATGTCAGAGTTGGTAAGATAAGAAAATTAGTCAGTTTGGATTGCATTCTCGCTTCTTGAATAAGGAAGAAAACAAGCGTAATCAGTATAAATTTTAATTGAGTGACTTTCCCAACTAAATGGCAAGTCGAAAGAGTAAAATCCGATTACAGTGTACAAAAAATGAATCGTGTACAATATCAACGCTTTGTAGTTGAAACAGGACAACGACAAGGGAATCAAATCAATCTTAATCAGTCTCAAGATCATTATTTAAGGCGTGTGTTACGGCTGAATAGTGGCGATCGCGCGATCGCCATGACTGGAGAAGGAACAGCCTGGATTGTGGAATTAACCCCACATCAAGCCAATATTATTACTCCCATTGAGATCAACACAGAACTCCCTGTTAGTTTAACCCTATTGGTGTCATTACCCAAACAAGGAATTGATGAAATTATCCGCTGCTGTACGGAAATGGGAGTAACAAGCATTGTTCCCATTTTGAGCGCACGAACGCTATTAAACCCTAGTGCTAATAAATTAACCCGTTGGCAGCGCATTGCACAAGAAGCAGCAGAACAATCAGAACGGGCTAGAGTACCAACCATCCAACCCCCGATTCCCTTCTCATCCGTCCTTCAGACTTATACCAATACCCCGACTCATTGTTATTTTTGCACCGCTCGCCATAATAATGCTCCTTTATTGAGTCAAGTGTTATCCCATGACATAGTATTTGGTGACGCGATCGTAATTGCAACAGGTTGCGAAGGAGGATGGACAGATTCAGAAATTCTTCAAGCACAGGAAGCCAAGTTTCAAGTGGTTTCTTTAGGAAGACGCATCTTACGAGCGGTTACTGCTGCGATCGTTGCCACAAGTTTAGTGACTAGCATTGCAGAAACAATGAATAATTAATTGTTAATTGCTCCACTAAACCGACAGTCTCTCAACCACAGTTGAATCGCAGTTCCAATGATACCATTACGGGTTTCTTGAGGAGGGGTAGGTGGATGATCAGAATTAGGTAAACCAAAGCGGGAATAAAGAGCCACTAAATACCATCCTTCTGACGTTTTGGTTAGAAATAACCAGTGATAGTTTTCCACAGAAAATGCTTCTTTTTTCGTATATTGGCGCTCTAAGGTAGTTAAGAAAACTTGCTCAACCATTGGGGTTTCTGTGGCTGGAAATACAGGAATATAAGCTCCTTGTAAGTTTTCCGTGAGGGGATTAAATTCAGGTTGTCCTGCAATAATAATATAAGTGGAATTATCTTGGGTTCGAGAGGGAAGTTGTGTCCTTTGAATGACACGGTTAGCATAACTAGGGAGGTCTTTTAATAATTGCTCAGTTAACAGTTCAATCGTTTCTGGACACCTAGCTTGTGCTTTAACAATTTGAGGAAATAAGAGCATAAAAAGTCCTCCAAATAAGCCAATAAAAAGATGCTTCATTATTCAGTCTTCCTGATTTCTTGACAGATTTGTTGCCACGCGATCGCAGGATTTTTTGCTTGAGTAATCGGACGACCAATGACTAAATAAGTTGCTCCTGCTTGCAAAGCTGCTTGGGGAGTCATCACTCGTTTTTGATCGTCTTTTTGAGCAAAACTAGGACGCACCCCAGGACAAACTAAGCAAAAATTATCCCCACACACTCGTCGTAACTCACTAGCTTCTTGAGGAGAACAAACAGCCCCCTGTAAACCCGCTTCTTGTGCTAGAATTGCCATTTGTAAGATATATTCTGGCAGTTCTAAGGGAATCTTTAAATCGAGCGCAAGTTCTCGACTGCTGATACTGGTTAAAAGGGTTACGCCAATTAATTGGGTTTTAGCATTGATCTTTTCCTTGAGTGCTACTGCTTTTTGTAAAGCCTGTTTTCCTGCGCTAATATGAAGAGTGAGTAAATCAACTTCGTATTTCATCGCTGAACCACAAGCGCCCGCGATCGTGTTGGGAATATCATGAAATTTGAGGTCAAGAAAAATCTGCTTTTCTTGCTGTTTCAGATAATCTAGAATCGAACTCCCAGCACTGACAAATAGTTCTAATCCCACCTTCCAAAACTTAATATCAGGAAGTTCGTTGATCAGCGCGATCGCGCTTTCCAAATCAGGAACGTCTAAAGGGACAATAACGCGCTCTTGTGGTAACATAAAAAAATCAGATTAATCAACAACATGACACAGCAAAACGTAAAGTCTTCTATCTGGCAAAAGAAACCTTGGTGGTGTCAACCTTGGTCTATTATTTTAGCAGGAATCACACTCCCCAGCTTAATCTGGTATTTAACCCATCTCTGGTGGTTAACCTTACCCGTCGTCCTTGCGATTTTAGGTTGGTGGTATGTTTTCCTTTATCTTGTTCCTAAAAATTATGCCAATCAATCCAGTAGCAATCAGTCATCAGTTACCAAATAACCAATAACAAATAACAAACATGGTCTTAGATGCGATCGCGATTCCCGCACAAAATAAACCCGCCAAATACTTACTGATCGCCCTACATGGTTGGGGTTCAAATGCTCAAGACTTATCAACCTTTGCGCCAGTTTTAAACTGGAAAAACACGCAAATGATGTTCCCCAATGCTCCTTTTCCTCATCCTAATGTTCCTGAAGGAAAAATGTGGTATGACCTACAAAAACACGATGAGGAAGGTTTAAATCAAAGCCGTCGAAAATTAAAAGATTGGCTAACTTCCCTCGAAAATAGCATCGGAATTCCGCCAGAAAGAACCTTTTTAATCGGCTTTTCTCAAGGAGGAGCGATGACCTTAGATGTGGGGTTTGCTTTCCCCTTTGCTGGCTTGGTTTCCCTCTCTGGCTACCTTCATGCTGAACCCAATGGGAGTTCCACCGCACCACCAACTTTGATTATACACGGCACAGCAGACCCTGTCGTCCCCTTAAGCGCTGCTCAAAACGCACGAGATACCTTAAAACAACAAGGGGTCAATGTGAAGTATCAAGAGTTTCCAATGCAACATGAAATTACCCCCGCTACAGTGGAAACTCTAAAAACATTCATCAGTGAACTTTGCGAGTGATTGAAGAGATGGCGGAAAACCAGAAGCTAATTGCAAAACTATAATTTTTAATCCAATCACATAAAGATAAATTAACGGAAAACGCTGTAACGCTTGCGCCCACAGGGATTTGTGCTCTTAGGGTAGAAGGATTATCTGCTTTAAGAGTTGGAGAACGAAGAGATCGGGGAACTCATCGCATTGGTGACTTTTGGGAAGAGTTTATTATCAAGACTTACCAGCAAGGGAACAAAGGTAGTAAACGAATGTATTCACTTGGAACTCTTAATTGACCTGCTGTACCTGTCATATTGACAACAGCTTGTTTCCTGAAAGATTCTTGATGAATAAAATAATATATATACTCTGGTGGTATTTCTGAAAGTGGTCTAATGACATGAAGCTCAGTAGTTCCACAGCCTATACCATTAATTAGATTTTTTGCTATTGCTGCTTTACCATTTTCCATACTTGGGGTTATTTTAGCTATTAAGATATCTCCCTCAGCAAAATGAGTGTACCCTTTTTTTACTTCTTTAAGAACTCTTATTTCACTAAAATTGAATGTTTGTTTATTCTCACTAATTGCTGGCATCGGAGTAAAAGATACTTTCAATGACAAATCTAAATTAGTAGGATGACGAGGATTAATAACTGCAAAATTTTGTAACTCGGTCTCAATCCACCCTTCAGGCAATCCTTTTTCTTTCATTTACTTATTTGTTATTCTTAAATATCTTACAAGAAATTATTTAAAAAGGAAGAACGACTATTCTATTAATCCACTCTTCAGAATCAAATATTTCCCAAATTAAAATGATATTTTCTGCTACTTCAGCAACAGAGAGCTTTTTGGGTACAATGACGACACCATAACTTGTATGTTTAGTGATAAATTCAGCAAAATAATTCGGCATCGTTCTATAATCATGCCTCACTAAAACTCTTTGCTCTTTTGCACATAACTCCAAAACTTGTAAATCTGTAAAACCTTTCATCCCAGCATCAAAAGCTGTTATAAAGTTGATTTCTGATTTCATCCTTAAAACAGCATTTATAATACTTTGATTTAAGTCTTCATCGGCTTGAAAAGCTATTTTCATATTTTAACCTGACGAGCTTTGCGAACTTTGTCGATAATTGATTGATTCTCTTTAAGACTCGTCTCTCTTAATTTTTCATAAAGTAACTCACCTTCCTTTAAATAATCATCAATTTCAGTTTTATTCGCCAAATAATAAGTAATTGCACCATAAACTTCTTCCAGTGTCAAGATGGGAAAAGATTGGACAATACTTTCAGGGGAAACCCCTTCTAAGAAAGCATAAACAATCGAATCTAAAGACACCCGACTCCCTTTAATAAAATAAGCACCGTCTCGCTTTTCAATGTATTCCTTAGTCATGTAATCTCCTATCCTTCAACAGTTACTTTTAAATTACTTAGTTTAGGTAAAGGCTTATTTCTAGCTTGATAGTCTTCAATCAACAAATCTAAAACCTCTTGACCATTTTTTAAGGCTTCCTGATAACTATTCCCGTGAGTATGAACATAAGGACCAAATTCAGGTAAACTAACTATATACTTTTGATCCTCATTTGACCATTGAATTAAAATACTGTATTGATGATTCATTGAGTTACTCCTTTTTATTATCTTATTCCGAGCCTTCCTTCCTGTCATTCCCAGTGAAACGACGAATCTCTAAGATGCTTTCTAAAGTCAGCATGACAATAGAATTAGCCCTCATTGTCGTTAATTTCGATTAATTCTAAAATCTCCTTGAGACTGTCAACCACCGCCTCTAACTCTGTAATCGCTTCACTGGCTAAAAAAT
>CAYXDG010000048.1:0-18355 GCA_964463655.1 uncultured Dactylococcopsis sp. | reverse complement strand
TTGAGACTGTCAACCACCGCCTCTAACTCTGTAATCGCTTCACTGGCTAAAAAATATGGAGTAAATGTTCCTCTGGGTAATCTTAACACTGTATGAATATTACAATCCTCCATCAAAATCTTAAATACTTCCCCTGCTTTATCTTCAAATAAACAATTATCAGGTAAGACAACGGCTGCTCTTCCCCCTGTTTTCAAAGTGGTTAAAATATGCTGGATAAAGTTTAATTGTTTGTTGCTGGTTTCAATGGTGAAATCTTCTCTTCCGGGGACTTGATTTGCTCCCTTTGTCCCAAAAGGGGGATTAGATAAGATACAATCAAATCGATCGCCGCGATCGGGTTCATAAATGGCATCCCCCACCTCAATAGTTGTCTCTAATCCTTGTAAAAATAGATTCATTAACGCTAAACGACGGGGACGCAATACTAAATCTTGACCGTAATAGGTTTTGGTTTTAATGCGCTTGAGTTCTTTTCTGTCAAAAACCCCGCCTGTTTGTTCTAATAACCATTGATACGCCGCCACTAAAAAGCCACCTGTCCCACAGGCAGGGTCGCAAATGGTAAAGTTAGAATGTTCTCTGGGATCAGGCTTCATTAAACGGACAATGGAGCGAATTAACACCCTTGGGGTAAAGTATTGTCCTGCGCCTTTTTTCCCTTCACTGGCTGCTCTTTCTAATAAGCCTTCAAATGCTTCTGCTTTCACATCCACATCTAACTCTGTCCATTCCACTTCATCAATAATATTAATCACCTGTTTTAAGTTTACAGGATTATTAAAACGAGGCATCGCTTGACTAAAAATATCTCCTAGTAATCCCTTTTGTTTTTGTAAGGTGCGGACGACACTAAGATAATGATCTCAACTAAAAATAAAACTCTTTGTACTGTTTTAGACGCTAATAGGCGATAAATGGCAGAAACAATCGTAAATGTTTTCCCCGTTCCTGTTGCCATTGCGAGTAATAATTCTCGCTTCCCTTCGGTAATAGCTTGCTCAGTTTGCGCGATCGCGCTAACTTGATAGGGTCTTAAGCGATCATTTTCCTCAACAGGATGGTTTTTTTAACCATTGATAACAATCTCCATAATTCCGTTGAAATAACTCAGCCAACGCATCAGGAGTATAAAACGTTGTCAGTTCACGGGTGAGGTTCGATTCTTCTCTAACATCCAGAAAATAGATTAATTCCCCTCTTCATAATCAATGATTGTCCAACCCAGTCCATCGAGAGTTTTGTTAATTCGTTCTCGTCGGGTGACTGCTTCTAACTCTTCCTCTGTCATGTCATTCTCTTCATTGTCCGACTTTCTGAATTGACTTAACTGTGCGGTTAGTTTGCCGTGAATTTGATCTAACCATAGAGGAATAACAGCTTCTCCCCTCTTCAAAGCCGCTTGTATATCCTCAACATAAAAGTCTTTCAAGATTATATGATCATTTTTTTGATGCTTGAATAACACATAACGAGTGTTTACAGAAGGTTTACAAAAATTCGGTTCTTTTTCTCTAAGAGCCTCTAATCCTGCACGGGCTTGAGTATAATCTAACCCTGCTGATAGAAGATGCTCCATCACCATTAAAGCAACTAAATCATCCCTTGTATAAAAAACACTACGTCCTTTTCCTGTTGCATCCACATACTCTAATTCAGCAACGCCCAAGTCGGAAGTATCGTTCTTCCTAAATTGGACAATATCCGTGAAGTCATTCAAGGCGAAATTCAAATGAAAGCAGAACGAAAAATTCCGAATTATGTAGAGGGTCAAAAAGAATACGCAAAGAAGTATAGAATCCAAATTCATCAATGGAGTTATCATCAACTTTCTGAAAGTATCAAATCAAAAGCAAGCCAACAAGGAATTCCTATTGAACAAGCTAAACCATCAATTCGTGGGAGTCCTCAAGAAGAGGCAAAAGAATTAGCGATTTTAGCTTATCAATCTCGTCAATTTTCTTAATGAAACTGACTAAAATTCTTGTCATTTTCTGAACCTTGATAATATAATAGGAGTAAGTAATCGCGCCGTAGGTCATGCTTAAATTTAAGCCTCTGAACTGCGAAAAATTGGGGTTAGTTTGCCTGCTAGAAGTGGGTGTGCTTTCTGACCCTAGTTGCTGTCCAACCTGATGCTGATCTTTACCTTTGAGTAGAGATGATTAACTTACCACTTTTGATGAGGTCGGTGCGCTCCCAGTAATAGGGGAATGGATGTACTGCTGTGACGGCAACTGAACCACCTCCGAGCAAGAAGGAATCCATACATTAAAAAATAAAGATGGATTGAAAGGAGTGCTGCGATCGTACTTGTCCTGTTTGATTGGTTAAAATCTCAAGAAAAACAGATAGCTGCATCAGGAATGGCTATGGTCGCAATTGATGACAAATAATCTGTCACTGTACAGAAAAGATGGAGAATAGGGGACTCGAACCCCTGACCTCTGCGGTGCGATCGCAGCACTCTACCAACTGAGCTAATTCCCCTACAGAATCCTATGGTAACATCTACAAATTGCTGTTTCACCCGTTCCCTGTATTTTTGTCCAGAGTGGAATCGCTGGTTTTTTTTCACCCTACGCATTTGATTAACCAATTCCTTGCAATAATCTTCTAGCTAACCATTCATTGCTAACTAATTCTACTAAATGATGGAGTTGATTATCTTCATAAGCCTGGTTGAAAATGGCAATATCTAAAGCAGTTACTTTTTGCACAGCTGCTTTTGCTTTAATTGGGTTACTGCTTGTTTCTGCAATGTTTTGCCCATGAGTGGTAATAATATCAATCATGGCAAGAGGATAGCATACTGGCAAGCCAATCTTAACATGAATATAACCAATATTTAAGCGTTGCTTTACATATCCCTCATCATATTTACCACTAAATAATTCAATAAACCAATCAGCAATCATTTGATTTAGACGTTCCATATCACGTCCTTCAAAATATTCTTTGGTCAATTCATGGGCAAATAATCGATCATAAAAGTCTTTGGTCATTTTATTGGCTTGTTTTTCGGCCTCTGGTTGTAGTTGCTTGAGAATTTCAACTTCCCCGTTGGTCAGGTTCATGAGTGTTACTAAATCTTGATAAACCGCTTCGTCTTTGAAATCTGGAAAATACTATGTTAATAATTACAACTTTTTATGATTTAAGATTTTTTAAGTAAAAATACATAATGTACAAGCAAGAGCATAATTTCCTATAATGATGAAGGGTTAGGCATTCATTTTGGGTAGTATCATGAGTTTCTCATCAGAGGAAAATTATCTCCGTGTCGGAAAAAACTTTTTAGAAAAAGGGGATTATGAAAGGGCGATCGAGCAGCTAAAAAAAGTGTGTGAAACCACAACCGATTCGAGTCTTTTCACTTCAGCACAGAAATTGTTAATTTCTGCTTATGAAAAAACTGGAAACATAGAAGCAGCAATAAATCTGTGCAAACAGCTTCAAACTGAAGGAGAAATTAGGGATCAAATTTGGGTAACCCAACAATTAAATCAATTAAGTCAAAGTCAAAACTCGTCAAACCTAACTGGTTTTGTCGCCGATACTCCTTCAGAACCATCTTCAATTCCGCCGCTCCAAAAAACAGTTGAAAAGCTAGAAAGACCTCAGCAAGCTGAAGAAAAAAACGAGGCGATCGCTGATATAAAATGGCAAAATGCACTAAAATCATTCAAAGAACCTTCTCTCATTCCTCTTTGGCAAAGAACTTTCATCAGCTTAATCACATTTTTTTGCTTATTGGATATTTCTGCACAAGTTTATATGGATGTAACCAACTGGCTATTTGTTAAGTTGCCGAGTCCTTATTTTAATCCAGTCCAAGCCTTTTATCGAGATCAAACTTTAACTTTAATGTTAAGTGTAATCATTATTTTTATTGCTTCTCCTTGGATACTCACAGGTGGTCTCAAGTTTTTTTATGAATGTCGTCCTTTTCCTTTGTATAGTTTTGCGATTCGCTGTCCTCAAAGTGCTGAATTTTTGAAAACCTATTGTCGTCAGCAAAAAAATCCGTTTCCAGAGTTAGGAATATTACCCAGTGCTGCGCCAATTATTTTTAGTTATAGAAAGTTTCCTGATCAGGGTAGAATTATTCTCAGTGAAGGATTGTTAGAGCAACTGACAGATGAAGAAATTACCACGTTATTAGCAGGTGAACTGGGAATGATTGGGTATTTACCTTCGCTCTTTTTTACTAGCGCGATCGGGCTATTACAGATTCCTTATCTACTCTATTTTCAGCTTTCAGTGTGGGGAGAATGGCTTTATCAGGGGTTTTTACAACTCCCACACCGCTTTGTTCCAAAATTTTTTCGCCAAGGAATTTTGCCGTTAATTCGTGTTTTAATTGCTTATGTAAGCAACTTGTTTTATCTGGTTTATATTGGGTTAAGACTTCCGTTCAATTGGCTGTTTCAAATTCAGCATTCATACCGTGATTATCTGTCAGTTTCTCTCACAGGAAATCCCAATGGAAAAGTCCGAGCTTTGATTAAAATAGCAAGAGGAATCAAGGAAGATATCGAAACTCAAAAGCAGACATCTTTTTTATTGGAAAGTTTCAATCCTCTCTTTCCCATCGGCTATCGTCAAGGGTTATACTTTGGGGTGTTAGCGCAGTCTTTTTCTTTAGAAGAGATTTTAAACTGGGAAGGGTCTCAAGAGTATCGCCATCATTTAAACTGGTTTAATTCTCATCCTTTAATCAGCGATCGTGTTACCTATTTATTAAAGCAAGGAAAACTCTATAAACTTCCCCTAGAATTAGACATTAACCCAGCAACTTCATCAGAAGAAGGGATTAAGAATCAATTCCAAAAGCTGATTAATGCTTATCAAGTGTTTCCGCTCTTTCTGCGTTCCATTTATCTGGGAATTTTCTTAGGAATTCTCTTAAGAATCATCCTTTTTGCGATCGGGATTGTTAGTAATTTTTTCGATCTTTCTCGTTTCACTTGGTTATCCCAATCGGGGTCATTTTTAGGCGCTTGTATTCTCCTGATTTTTAGCCTATCTTTGATTATTGGAATGAATCACTATTTTCCCAATATCAAACCTTCTCAAACCAAAAGCAACCCCTCTCTTTTTCCAAGGTTATCAACCCTAAATCATCCGCAAGCGGTTTATCCTCTTCGCATCAAAGGTGAACTTTTAGGACGTAGTGGAATTAGTAACTGGCTGGGACAAGATTTCATCTTAAAAACAGAAACAGGAAGCATTTATATTCATGTTTCATCTCAATTAGGAATGATCGGAAATTGGTTCTTCAATTTTCCCCTAGCCAACCAATTTATTCAAAAACCTATTGTTATCTCAGGATGGGTTCGTCGCAGTGTGATTCCTTGGTTAGACGTGGAACGAATGATGAATCATAAACGTCGCTCTATCCGCGCTGGTTACCCGATTTGGCTAACCATTCTAGCCCTTGGTGCTGCGATTTTTGGAAGCCAATTAATTTTACGAGGATAGACATAATGAATCGAAATGTTCCTTGTAGTTAAGGTTAAGAAGTGTTATCCTAATCAAGACAGTAGGGTATAATTTAACCTATGGCTGGCGCGAGGCTCTTCGGCTTACGTGCCTTGTGTTTTCCTTGCCAGTCGCACGCTCGTTAGAAACTTCTATGTATAGCATTATTGGCGTTTTTCATGGCAATAGTCAGCCTGTTTCCCTAATTTTACTGCGAAAGATGGCAGAAGCGATCGCGCTGTACCTTAAATTAGCAAAGGAAAAATGAAACGTCAATCAATAAATTGGATAACAAAATGGAAAAAATACACTTCCTCTCTGCTGGATAACCCTGCTTATCGAGTGATTTTCGCTACAATTAACCATCATCGTCTTTTAATTCTTGTTAACATCCATGCTAACTTATTAGCGGCTGCTTTTGAGGGAACAACCTTTGGCACAATTTATCTTGCTTTAAGAGTTTTACAACCGAATAATTCAGGAAATATCTTCAATCACCCATTAATTGCCAATACATTTTTCTCCAATTTTTTACAAGAATTGACCCAAGGACAGCTTTTTATAGGGCTAATTGTTATTGCTGTAATTATGCAGTTTCTACGCCATAGTTTAGAATATGTTGGCATTGTAAGTTCTGATTATCTCTCAGCAAGAATTCAAGCACAAATGGTAGAGCGAATTTTTCGCCAGATTATGTCTTTAACATTTCCTTGCGCCAGTGCTTATAAAGTTGGAGATTTAATTACTTATGTCAATCAGTCTGCAGCAGCAGTTAATAAACAAATTACTTACTCCAACCAAATTGCTATTGCTACGATGACAATTTTGGCACAAACGGTGGTTTTATTTTCTTTATCTCCGCTTCTTTCTGGAGTCACCCTTATTTTTGCTTTAATTTTATTACTGATTCAGAAAATATTATTACCGAAAATTAAGAAAATAGCGAAAGATGTTGCTCAAATTCGAGTTAGCGTTTATAAGCAAATTATAGAGAATATTCAAGCGTTACGAGTGGTTCATACCTTTGCTCGTCAGTCGGAAGCGAATCAGCAGGTACACAGCTTACAGCAAGGTTTAGTTCCTCAATTAGAATATCAAAGCCGTTTAAGTCGGTTGAGTGAGCCTTTAGGGAAAATTTTAACGCTGACCACGATCGCGCTATTATTAGTTTTAGGATTTGCACTTTTGCAAGATTCCAATGCAATTTTACCCTCTCTGATTACTTTTCTTGCCGTATTAAATCGGCTTTCAATGCACTTAAATAGTCTGACAGGAAAATTTAGTTTACTAGCGGAAAATTCGGGAGAGTTCGATCGTTTAAGAGAAATTTTAGAACCGCAAGGAAAAACATTTAGTCGCCTCGGCGGAAAAGTGTTTAATGGACTGGAGAAGGAAATTCAGTTTGATCACCTCTGGCTACAGTATTCGCCAGATCAAGAACTTGCTTTAAGGGATGTTTGGTTCAATTTAGAAAAGGGAAAGGTAACGGCTTTAGTGGGAGGTTCTGGGGCTGGAAAATCCTCGATCGCGGATTTATTAGTGGGGCTTTATGAACCTACTCAGGGACAAATTTTAGTGGATGGGGTGGCTTTGAATGAGTATGATTTGACCAGTTGGCGATCGCGCTTGGGTGTCGTCAGTCAAGATACTTTTATTTTTAATGCAAGCATTTTAGAAAATATTCGTTACGGGAAACTAGATGCTACAGAAGCGGAGGTGAGAGAAAGCGCAATTGCAGCGCAAGCGGATCAGTTTATTCAAAACCTGCCTAATGGGTATCATACAATTGTGGGAGAGAGAGGTTATCGGTTATCTGGGGGTCAACGTCAGCGTTTAGCCTTAGCGCGATCGATTCTCAAGCAGCCTGAAATTCTGATTTTGGATGAAGCCACCAGTGCGTTAGATAGTCAGTCGGAACATTTAGTGCAAGAAGCGTTAAAAGACTTTCAGCGCGATCGCACTGTTTTAATTATTGCTCATCGGTTATCAACCATTGTGAATGCAGATCAGATTATTGTTTTAGAGAATGGCGAGGTGATAGAACAAGGAAGCCATGAAGAGTTATTGAAACGGGAAGGAAAGTATTTAGAGTATTGGCGTTTACAGTCAGAAAGTCATTAGAGTGAGCAAAATGTAGATAAAAATTTAGAATTTCAAAAAATGAAAGTTTCCAAGTTGCCAATTTACTTAAATTTTGACAAAATCGTTGATTTTTGCCAGCATTACCATATTCAAAAATTAGCTTTATTTGGTTCAGTTTTAAGAGAAGACTTTACGAATCAAAGTGATGTAGATGTCTTAGTGGAATTTGAACAAGGAAAGACCCCAGGGTTAGCAATCATTACGATCGAGGATGAACTCTCACAAATCATTAATTGGCAAACTGATCTGAGAACACCTAATGATTTAAGTCGTTATTTTCGAGAAGAAGTGATGAAAGAAGCCTTAGTTATTTATGAGCAAAATTGATGATTTAACTCGTCTCAAACATATTAGAGATGTAGCAGAGGAGGCACTTTTTTTTGTTAAAAACAGTACCAGAGAAGATTTAGACAATGATAGAATGTTAGCGCTGGCTTTAGTTCGATTGATTGAAATTATAGGAGAAGCAGCTAATAATGTATGTCCTTCTAATCAAGCAAAATATAATAAAATCAATTGGCGACAAATAATCGGCATGAGAAATCGAGTTATTCATGCTTACTTTGATGTGGATTTAGATATAGTTTGGCAAGTCGTGACTCAAGATTTATCTCCTCTTTTAATTGAGGTTAAAAAAGCAATTCAAGATTTAGAAACTTAGGGTGGATGGTTTGGCGATAGTAGCATTACATCAAAGTTACTGTTATGATTTGAAAAGATAAGCTACCTTGTTTCAGTTGAAAGGAAATGTAGGGCTTTTATTTTAATTCCCCAACTGTCGAGGTGAGAGAAAGCGCAATTGCTGCTCAAGCCGATCAGTTTATCCAAAACCTGCCTAATGGGTATCATACAATTGTGGGAGAGAGAGGTTATCGGTTATCTGGGGGTCAACGTCAGCGTTTAGCCTTAGCGCGATCGATTCTCAAGCAGCCTGAAATTCTGATTTTGGATGAAGCCACCAGTGCGTTAGATAGTCAGTCGGAACATTTAGTGCAAGAAGCGTTAAAAGACTTTCAGCGCGATGTGGCGCAGCCACTGCCCTTCGGGCATCGCACTGTTTTAATTATTGCTCATCGGTTATCAACCATTGTGAATGCAGATCAGATTATTGTTTTAGAGAATGGCGAGGTGATAGAACAAGGAAGCCATGAAGAGTTATTGAAACGGGAAGGAAAGTATTTAGAGTATTGGCGTTTACAGTCAGAAAGTCATTAGAGTGAGCAAAATTTTGTCTAAAATAGGGAGGTGAAATTTCAATTTGGATTAGAAATCAAAAATGCAAACAGTTCGATTTTGCTCTCAAGCAGATGAAAATGGTCAGTTGCAACTCCAGCTTGATCATCTTCCAGTCAACCAAAATTTAGAGATTGTTGTGGTTTATCAACCTCTTTCCCCACAGACAACAGCACCGAGTAATCCAGATGAAGACCCCATTGTAGGATTATTTTCAGATGATCCTAATTTAGCTCAAAACTCGGAAGAAATTTTAGAACAAGAAATTCACCCTTCCTCTGGTTGGACATGGAAGTCATAGCAGATACAGGGTTTATTGTTGCTTTAACCAATCGTTCTGATCAATACCATGAAATAGTTAAAAAGATTTATCATCAGCAACAAGACATTTTAGTCCCTCAAACTGTTTTAGCGGAAGTGAGTTATTTAATTGGTAAAAAAGTTGGGATAAAAGTTGTGTCAGCTTGGTTGAAAGGATTACCTCAAAGCAAATTAACTGTTCTTCCTCTCTTAGAAACCGATATTCTGAGAACGGCAGAAATTTTAGAACAATATCATGATAGTCGTATTGACTTTGTTGATGCAAGTGTGATGGCTATGGCAGAAAGACTTAACATTACTAAAATCCTGACCTTAGATCGACGAGACTTCAGCATTTTTAGACCAAAACATTGTCGGACTTTTATTTTAATTCCCTAACTGTCGAAGTGAGAGAAAGCGCGTAGATCGGAGACCGAGTCGTAGAGCCTCGCGCCTTAAGTAACCCGAAATTCTGATTTTGGATCAAGTCACCAGTGCCTTAGACAGTTAATCAAAACATTTAGCGCAAGAAGCGTTAAAAGAGTTTCAGCGTGATCGCAGTGTCTTAATTATTGCTCATCGGTGAAATTAGCTAATCAGTTTGGATTGTTAGAGCTAGTTAACTGGGTAACTTAGAAATTAAGGAGACAGAATTTTGAGCTTTGTCAATCAAGGTTTACAGAAAAATGTTTGATAACAAAAATATTCTAATTACAGGGGGAACGGGTTCATTTGGTAAGCAAATGACAAAAACCTTATTAGAACGTTACAACCCCAACAAGGTAATTATTTATTCCCGAGACGAACTCAAGCAATATGAAATGGCGCAAATTTATGATGCACCAGCAATGCGCTATTTTCTGGGGGATGTTCGGGATTTACCGCGTTTGGAAAAGGCAATGAATGGGGTGGATTATGTGATTCATGCTGCTGCTTTGAAGCAAGTTCCGGCGGCAGAATATAACCCGATGGAGTGTATTAAAACCAATGTTAATGGGGCGCATAACGTCATTGAAGCAGCGATCGCGCAGGATGTGCAAAAAGTCATCGCTCTCTCAACGGATAAAGCAGCAAACCCGATTAACTTGTATGGTGCAACAAAACTCGCTTCTGATAAATTGTTTACAGCAGCTAATAACATCACAGGTGGGGGCGTAACCCGCTTTTCTGTGGTTCGCTACGGAAATGTTGTTGGTTCTAGGGGTTCGGTGATTCCTTTCTTTAAAAAGTTAGTGCAAGATGGCGCAACCGAAATTCCCATTACTGATCCTCGGATGACTCGCTTCTGGATTACTTTACAAGAAGGGGTTGATTTTGTGCTTAAGAATTTTGAGCGGATGCAGGGAGGAGAAACCTTTGTTCCCAAGATTCCCTCGATGAAAATTGTTGATTTGGCAAGCGCGATCGCGCCAGGAATTCCAACAAAAGTGGTCGGAGTTCGCCCTGGGGAAAAACTTCATGAGGTGATGTGTCCAGCCGATGATTACCATCTCACCATAGAATTTCCCGATCACTATGTTATCCGACCAACGATTAAATTCTATAATGCCAAGGTAGATTATTCTCACAATCAGCTTGGAGAAGAAGCAGTTCCCGTTCCTGAAGGCTTTCAGTATAGCTCCGATCGCAATAGTGAATGGCTCACGAAAGAGCATTTACTGGAGGTAATTTAGGCATGGTAGATTATATCCCTTATGGAAAACAAGATATTTCAGAAGCGGATATCGCTGCAGTGATAGACGTTCTAAAATCTGATCGCATTACCCAAGGTGCGACAATCGATCGTTTTGAAGAAGCGGTGGCAGACTATTGTGGCGTTAAATATGCGGTGGCGGTATCCAGTGCGACAGCAGGGCTGCATATTGCCTGTTTAGCCCTAGACTTAAATCAAGACGATATCCTGTGGACTTCTCCGAATACCTTTGTGGCTTCGGCTAACTGTGGGCGTTACTGTGGCGCAACCGTTGACTTTGTGGATATTGACCCCAACAGTTATAACTTAAGTGTGGAAGCCCTAGAGAAAAAATTAGCAGAAGCAGACAGCCAAGGCAACCTTCCCACAGTGGTCATTCCTGTTCATTTAGCGGGACAATCTTGTGAAATGGCAAGAATTGCTGATTTAGCGCAAAAATACGGATTTCGCGTCATTGAAGATGCTTCTCATGGGATTGGGGCGACGTATCAAGGGAAACCTGTGGGAGGTTGTGAGTATTCGGATATGGCAGTGTTTAGCTTCCACCCTGTCAAAATTATCACCACAGGGGAAGGGGGAATGGTACTCACGAATCAGGAAGAATTGTATCAGAATTTAATTCGTCTGCGAACTCATGGGATTACTCGTGATCCCAACTTAATGACAGAAACCAGTCATGGCGGTTGGTATTATCAACAGTTAGAACTAGGATTCAATTATCGCATCACCGATATCCAAGCTGCCCTCGGGGCCTCACAAATGCAACGTTTAGAGAAATTTGTGGCTCGTCGTCGCTATCTCGCTAGGCGGTACAATGAACGGTTGAAGGATTTACCTTTAACTTTGCCTTGGCAACATCCTGATACTAATTCCAGTTGGCATTTATACGTGATTCGGTTGCAGTTGGATCAAATTCAGAAAAGCCACCAACAGGTATTTCAGGAATTACGAGAGGCTCAAATTGGAGTCAATTTACATTATATTCCTGTGCATACTCAGCCCTATTATGAAAAGTTAGGATTTCAGTGGGGGGATTTTCCTGAAGCGGAACAGTATTATCTAGAAGCGATTAGTATTCCGTTGTATTATGGATTAACTGAAACGGATCAGGATCGGGTGGTTGAAACACTAGGGAGAATCTTGAAATAACACCTGATTTGAAAACTATAGTAATCCTAAATAAATTAGTTAATCAATTGAGGATTTGGACTTAGACATTGCAAATACATCAAATTGTTATCACGGAGAGATATACACATGATTCAGTCATTAGATAGAACAAAAAAATTGACAGAAAGACAAACTTTTATTTTAACTGGACATAGAAAATCTGGTACAAGTCTTTTTCATCGGCTTTTTGATGGACATAATGAAATTTGTTTGTATCCTGTAGATATATCTATACTTTATGCTTATTTTCCTTGCTTTACTAAAGGTAAAGAACTATCTAACGAAGAGCTTAGACAGAGATTAAATTTAGTGATAAAAAACAGTTTAGGAAAGAAAAAATCGTATTTGGAAGAGGCTGAATTAAATATAGACCGTTTTATTGATATTCTAAATCATAACCTCGAAAATCAAAATCTTAGAAATAAAAAAGCAGTAATTCAAACAATCCAAGAAAGTTGGATTCAAATAGCCAGTTCAAGTGATAATTTGGTTCCCTTTGTATTTAAAGAAACATCTCAGTCAGTTTTCTTTCAAAGTTTTAAGCAAGAAATACCAAATCTGAAAATGATATCAATTATCAGGGATCCTAGAGACAACTATGCAGCCTTAAAAGCAGGAGTAAGTAAGTATTACTCTAGATTAGGAGAAAATGAAAAAGCAACCTTAGCTAGCTTGATAAATCGTGTAAAAATGGACTTAAAATCAGCGATCTTAAATCAAAAACTATATCCTGATTCTTTTTTAGCTATAAAGTTTGAAGAACTGGTTTTCAGTCCAGAAAAAACTATGCGAAAAGTTTCAAGTTTTTTGAATATATCTTTTTTACCTACTATGTTAATTCCTACTTTTACAAATAAAGAATATAAAGGTAATAGTCATGACGGAAAACAATTTTTAGGAATTTCTCAAGAGAATGTAGGAAAATGGCCACAAAGAATATCTAAGGAAGAAGCAATGATCATTGAATACTGGTTAGAAGAAGTAATGAATATTTGGCAATATCCATTAAAATATAAACAGTCTGATAGCCAGAATATTTTTTCTGATTTTTATGAATGGTATAACTGTAATTACTTTTACCATGACAGCTTTCAATAGATGCCTGATCTAAAAGATATTGAAGCTTTTATAGCAAGTTTTGAACTGGAAAGGTACAGCATTAAGATAAACTAATATGTTACAGTCAAATCAAATGAAAGTTGGAAATCAATTACATCAATGGGTAGCAGAACTATTCCCAATATGTCGAAGTATAACAGGACAGGGCGTTCGAGAAACTCTACATTATATAAAAACTATACTGCCCAGTTTAATAATCAAAGAAGTAACCACGGGGTATGAAGCTTTTGACTGGACGGTTCCTAATGAATGGAATATCTCTGAAGCCTATATTGAAAATGAGCAGGGAGAAAAGATCATTGACTTTCGGGATCATAACCTCCATGTATTAAATTATTCAATACCTGTTGATAGGTGGATGAGCAAAGAAGAGCTTGAAAAGTATATTTACACGCTTCCAGAGCAACCTGATGCTATTCCTTATGTAACTTCCTATTATAAAGAGCGCTGGGGTTTTTGCATGACCCACCATCAAAAAGAAGCACTACCTTCAGGTCAATATCATGCAGTTATTGACTCAAAATTAAAGCCTGGGGTTTTAAACTATGGGGAATTAATTTTACCTGGAAAAACTAAGGAAGAGGTGTTTTTATCTACCTATATCTGTCATCCTTCTATGGCTAACAATGAATTATCTGGTCCAGTTGTAACAACTGCTTTAGCACAATGGATTACGAATTTTGAAGATCGCTACTATACTTACCGAATTGTTTTCATTCCTGAAACCATAGGCTCAATTGTTTATCTGAGTCGAAACTTAAATGAATTAAAAAATTTAGTAATAGCTGGATTTAACATTACTTGTGTTGGCGATGAGCGTTGTTATTCCTATTTGCCATCACGAGCAGAAGATACTTTATCTGATTTGGTCGCTCTCCATGTTCTTAAATATACTGATCCTAATTTTCAGCACTATAGTTGGCTAAATCGTGGTAGTGATGAAAGACAATACTGTGCTCCTGGGATTGATTTACCTATAGCTAGTATTATGCGTAGTAAATATGGAGAGTATCCTGAATATCATACCTCTCTTGATGATCTAAATTTAGTGACTCCTCGTGGATTAGAGGGTAGCTTTTTAGCACTACAGCAAGCCATAAAAATTATTGAATCTAACTGTTATCTCAAAACTAAGGTATTCGGTGAACCACAGTTAGGTAAGCGTGGTTTGTATCCCACCACTAGTAGTAAGTCTTCTGCATCATCAGTTAGAACAATGATGAACTTAATTAGCTACTGTGACGGAACTCTTACTCTTCTAGAAATTGCTGATCTAATTCATGAACCTTTTTGGGAGCTAGTTCCAATTGTAGAAACATTGATGAGCCATGACTTGCTTGAAAAACGATCAAGTATATAGCACTACTGGAGGATCAACTAATTGGGAATTAGGGTTTATGGGGTTACCGAGTATGATTATTACGGTGGCGGAAAATCAAAGCACGATCGCGCGAAGTATAAATTAAAAAAGAGTCCTCAGCTAAAATAGAAACATCACCATTCCAGTAAGCAGTTAAGCCCTTTTACATTATGACTACCACTTTAGAAGCAGCGATCGCGGAACAATATATTCAGTTACATCCAGTGAGTTGGGAAACATTTAATCAGCTTTTAGAAGAGTTAGGAGATAACCGAAATAAACGTTTAACTTACTATCAGAAAACCTTACAAATCATGAGTCCACTAGGAAAGCATGAAAACAACAATCGTTTTATTGAGAGCTTAATCTCTGTAATTGCTGATGAATTAAATGTTAATCTCAAAAAGTTTGGCTCATTAACATTAAAGTCTCAACCGCTTAAACAAGGAGTTGAACCTGATTCTTGTTATTACATTACTAACGAATCTCAAGTTAGAAGTAAACAAAATATTGATTTAGACATTGATCCCCCTCCTGATCTCGTTTTAGAAATTGACATTACCAGTGGTTCATTGAATAAATTACCGATTTATGCCAATTTTGGAGTTCCAGAATTTTGGCAATACAAGGGGGACAAACTAAAAGTTTTTCTTCTCGAAGAAGAGAGCAATACTTATCAAGAAGCAAAAGCAAGTAAAATCTTTCCCTTTTTAGATTTGAAGCAGATTCCCCAACTAATTGAGCGAAGTTTAGACATTGGAGAAACTGCCACCTTAAAACAATTTCGTCAGTGGGTTAAGAATCATGCCAAATAGTAAAGTTAATCAACTTCCCAAATTAGAAAACGGCGATCGCGTCACCCGTCCTGAATTTGAGCGTCGATATCATCAGATGCCAAATGTTAAAAAAGCCGAACTAATCGAAGGAGTCGTTTACGTGGCATCCCCCTTAAGATATCAACAACATGGTCAACCCCACAGCGACATTATGGGTTGGTTATGGGTTTATAGTGCAGCGACTCTGGGAGTGTATGTCGCAGATAATACAACTGTGCGCTTAGACCTTGATAATGAACCGCAACCCGATGCGCTACTGCGTCTTGATGAATCTTTAGGTGGGACTTCCCGCATCAGCGACGATGATTATCTAGAGGGCGCACCCGAATTAATTGTAGAAATTGCTGGTAGCAGTGTTTCCTATGATTTACATGATAAATTACAGGTTTATCGTCGGCATGGGGTTCGGGAATACTTAGTTTGGCTAGTAGAAGACAAAGCATTCCGTTGGTATGTGCTGACGGAGGGAAACTATCAACAACAAACAATGGATTCATCAGGAATCTTAAAAAGTCCCTTCTTTTCAGGATTATGGTTGAATGTTTCCGCCCTTTTAGCAGGAAATAGACAACAAGTGTTAACGGTGCTTCAGGAGGGGATAAACTCAGCAGACCATCAAACCTTTGTCGAAGCCTCAACAAAAGGCAAATCAACCTTATAAAATATGATCAAGATAGTTACAAAATTTTTAAGATGCGTACTTTAGAATTAAATCTTCCGAACACCATTGAATACAGTGATCAGGAATTGCGTTTGCTCATCGCTGCGAAACTATATGAAAATCAAACCTTAACATCAGGTCAAGCGGCAGAATTAGCAGGGTTAAGCAAGAGAGCTTTTCTTGAAATCATCGGGAAGTATAATGTTTCAGTTGTTAGTTCATCAATTGAGGATTTAGAGTCAGACCTTGCCAACGCCTAAAGTTGTTATCGCTGATGCTAGTTGCTTAATTCTCCTGAGTAAGATTGGAGAGTTAGAATTATTACGCTTGCTTTATCATTATGTTTATATTACCTCTGAAATCAAATTGGAATTTGGAGAGGCTTTACCTGATTGGATTGTTATTGAAACCGTTAAAGATCAAAAATACCAAACATTTCTGGAAACTAGACTGGATGCTGGAGAAGCCTCGGCAATGGCATTAGCCACAGAAATTTCTAACTCGTTATTGATTTTAGATGACTTGAAAGCTAGAAAATTGGCAAAACAACTGAGGTTTGTTTTCACAGGAACTTTAGGGGTCATTAGCAAAGCAAAGGAAGAAAACCATATCGATCAAATCAAGCCTATTCTGAATAAAATTTTGCAAACGAATTTCCGACTCTCTGAAGAAATCATTAGTTATTTGTTATTGCGATATGAGGAAGTATAATGACAAAAACGACTCAATTTTTCACTGTGCAAGAGTTTCTCCAATTACCTGATACTAATGATTCTCCTCGGTGGGAACTCTTAAATCAAGTTCCGCATCAAAAACCGAGGCACACTCTTTATCATAGCCGTTTACAAAACGGTTAGTCAGTGCGATCGATCTCGCAACCGATACTTATGAAGCGTTTCCAGAGTTGAGATGTATTCTCAGGGAAAGTTCAGTAATTTCTGACATTAGCATTGTTGAGCGCGATCGCGTTCCTTAAAGCATTGATGAAATCGCGATCGCGCCGTTAGATCAAATTTTAAATAAATTGGAGGAGAGCGAGAGGGGGCGGAACCGCTACTATCATTTTTTGCATCATTTGTGCTAGAACTACCAGTAGTACAGGAAATTATGAGGTGGGATATGGCAGTCTTAAGAGAGTCACCTTGGTATCAAGAGATTTTAAAGGAAGGGCTAGAACAAGGTTTAGAACAAGGACGACAAGAAGGAGAAGTGCAATTGGTATTGCGCCTTTTACATCGTCGTTTCGGAGAATTAAGCCCAACTCTGGAACAACAAATTCGGCGGTTATCTGTAGAACAACTGGAAGCGTTGGCGGAAGAATTATTGGATTTTTCAACAGTGGAAGAGTTAGAAAATTGGTTGCAGCAGCAGTGAACTAGCCAAGCGCGATGGCTTCGCCAGTGAACCTTGATCATTGACGATCGCGCGATCGGAGCAACGTTAAGTAAAAACAATAATCAACTCAGCAAATCATCAGACCTTTCAATTAAAAAAAATGAAAATTGCTATTATTCCAGCACGGGGAGGAAGTAAGCGGATTCCTCGTAAAAATATTCGGAACTTTGCTGGCAAACCCGCGATCGCGCATCCCATCCAAGCTGCTCAAAACTCCAATTTATTTGATTCAATTCTTGTCTCCACAGATGACAGCGAAATTGCTAAGGTCGCTCGTGAGTGGGGAGCGGATGTTCCCTTTTGGCGACCCGCAGAACTAGCTGACGATCATGCAGGAACGACCGAAGTAATTGCTCACGGGACGCAATGGGCACTGGATCAAGGCTGGGAGATCGAAGCAGTTTGTTGTATTTATGCCACTGCTTTACTTTTGCAATCAGAAGACTTAAAGCGAGGATGGGAGAGCCTAAATAAGGGAAACTGGTTATACGCCTTCTCAGTCACTGATTTTCCTTCACCGATTTTTCGTGCCTTTCGTGAAAATTCAGAAGGAGGAGTAGAAATGTTTTTTCCAGAATATTTTGAAGCTCGATCGCAGGACTTACCCCAAGCCTACCATGATGCTGGGCAATTTTACTGGGGTCGTCCCCAAGCATGGATAGAACAGAAACGTCTTTTTGATCACGGGTCAACCCCTGTTATGATTCCCCGTTGGCGAGTTCAAGACATCGACACAGAAGAAGATTGGCGACGAGCAGAATTGCTTTGGGAAATAATAGTTAACCTGCAAAAGACTAACTCTCTAAGTAATGAATCAGCATAATCGGCTAACCTCAGATATTGGAAGAGCATCCTACTAAGTGGTAAATTAGCAGACATCGAACCGAAAAAATATGGAGAATAAAGCAATGTCAAAATTTCAAACAGAGCAAGAACAGTTTTGGTCTGGAACATTTGGAGAT
>CAYXDG010000047.1:0-26707 GCA_964463655.1 uncultured Dactylococcopsis sp. | reverse complement strand
CCTTTGTAAGGCAGGGTCGTTTCATTCTCCTGAAATCCTCTTCAGGTGGGGAGATAGGGAGATGGGGAGATGGGAGCCGTTTACAGCCTGGTTTTTGCTAATTCTGGATGTTAAGAAAGGAGGACTTTTTATGGCTTTTTTCTTATGAAAAAGTCAATTCAGAAGAAATGAGCGCGATCGCGCCACCTCGTCGGGGTTTCACGCAATCGCTGCGAATGTTAAACCCCGAGAATGAAACAGCCCTGCCCTTTGTAAGGGGGGAACAGGAGAATGAACAAATAACAAATAACGAATAACGAATAATAAATATGGCTGAATCCTATGTTTTAGAAAAACTGCGATCGGTGGAGGAAACCTATAACGAACTCACTCGTCGTTTAGGAGACCCTGATATTGCAACCGATCCAGATGAACTCCAACGGGTCGCCAAAGCGCGATCGTCCTTAGAAGAAACTGTCGAAACCTATAACCAGTGGAAACAAGCCCAAGAAGACCTAAAAGAAGCCCGAGAAATCTATAAAGACCCTGATAGCGATGGGGAAATGCGAGAACTCGCTGCTTCCGAGATGGAAGAGTTAGAAGAGAAACTCGAAGCACTCGAAAGCCAGATGAAAGTGCTTCTCCTTCCTCGCGATCCCAACGATGAAAAGAATACCATGTTGGAAATCCGCGCAGGAACAGGCGGAGATGAGGCTTGTCTTTGGGTGGGAGATTTGGTGAGAATGTACTCCCGTTACGCAGAAACTCAAGGTTGGAATCTCAGTCTCGCCAGTGAATCTCTCTCGGAAACGGGGGGATTTAAAGAGGCGATTTTAGAAATTAAAGGCGATCGCGTTTATAGTAAACTCAAATTTGAAGCGGGAGTCCATCGCGTTCAACGAGTCCCCGCCACAGAAGCAGGAGGACGGGTTCATACTTCTACTGCCACCGTTGCTGTGATGCCAGAAGTGGATGAAGTGGAAGTTCAAATTGATCCTAAAGACGTGGAAATCACAACAGCACGATCTGGCGGGGCGGGCGGGCAAAACGTTAACAAGGTAGAAACCGCTGCTGACTTGTTCTATAAACCGCTTGGGATCAGGGTTTTCTGTACGCAAGAGCGATCCCAGTTGAAAAATCGTGAACGAGCGATGCAGATTCTGCGATCGAAGCTCTATGAGATCAAATTGCGGGAACAATATGACTCAGTGACCTCCATGCGGCGATCGCAGGTGGGAACGGGAGGACGCTCTGAAAAGATTCGGACTTATAATTACAAAGACAACCGCGTTAGTGATCATAGACTGGGAGTGAATTTTAACCTAGAACCAGTCTTGGAAGGAAATATTGAAGATGTGATTCAATCCTGTATTTCCCAAGACCAACAAGAACGGTTAGCAGAATTAACAGAAAAATCGGAATAATCTTAAAAAAATGCGATCAAGTTGCCAAGTCTAGGTAAAATGTTGCAAAATGACACAATCAGATTGAGTCTTGTCTGAAGGACTGGTGAAGATGAACTCCCCTGACTTTAAGCAGTGGATGTTGTCTCAATTAAAGCCCAACAAGATTAGAAGCAATATTATTATTTCGGTACAACTCATAGCAGTAGGAAAAAGATTATGGTAAATGCACCGATTGCCCCAGTGGTGCTAGTGATTCTTGATGGCTGGGGAGAACGGGAAAGTAGGGACGCAAACGCGATCGCGATCGCGAATACCCCTGTTATGGATAGCTTAAGAGAAGTTTATCCTCTCACTCTGATTCAAGCGTCTGGAAAAGCAGTAGGCTTACCAGAAGGACAAATGGGCAACTCAGAAGTGGGGCATCTCAACATTGGGGCGGGACGAGTGGTTCCCCAAGAGTTGGTTCGCATTAGCGATGCGGTTGAAGATGGTTCAATTCTAGAAAATCCCGTTCTGGTGGAAACCTGTCAAAAAACGAAAGCCAGTGAGGGAAAACTGCACTTGCTGGGTCTGTGTTCCAAAGGGGGTGTTCACTCCCATCTCACTCACTTATTAGGCTTGTTGAAACTTGCCAAAGGCCAAGGGATTCGCGAAGTTTGTATTCATGCGTTTACGGATGGACGAGATACGAATCCCAAAGATGGGGTTTCCGCTTTAGAAGAAATTGAAGCCTATACCGCAGAAGTTGGACTAGGTAAGATTGTTACCGTTAGCGGTCGTTATTACGCAATGGATCGCGATCGCCGTTGGGATCGCATTCAAAAAGCCTACGAAGTGATTTCAAAAAAAGAATGTGATCAAGAAATCTCTCCGAAAAAACTCCTGCAAGATAATTATGAGCAGGGAGTCACAGATGAATTTATCCCTCCCACTCGCGTTGCAGCAGGGGGTATCGAACCAGAAGACGGGATTATCTTTTTCAACTTCCGCCCCGATCGCGCTCGCCAACTGACAAGCGCCTTGGTCTGCCCTGACTTTGATAGCTTCGATCGCGAACAGATTCAGCCTTTGCATTTTGCTACTTTCACCCAGTATGATGCTTCTCTCCCCGTAGAAGTTGCCTTCAAACCCCAAAACTTAACCAACATTTTGGGAGAAGTGATCGCCAATGCGGGCTTAAAACAGTTGCGTACCGCAGAAACAGAAAAGTATCCCCATGTCACGTACTTTTTTAACGGTGGGGAAGAACAACCTTTTGCGGGAGAAGACCGCACACTGATTAATAGCCCACGGGTAGCCACTTATGACCAAGCCCCTGAAATGTCTGCAGTAGGAGTGACTGACGTAGCTTGCGACGCGATCGAGGAAGGAATCTACTCTCTCGTTGTCATTAACTACGCTAACCCTGATATGGTCGGTCATACTGGGAACTTAGACGCTGCGATGAAAGCCATCGAAACGGTCGATCGCTGCTTGGGGGAACTTTTAGACAGTATCAGTAAAATGGGCGGAACTGCACTGATTACCGCCGATCATGGTAACTGCGAATACATGGCTGATGAAAATGGCAATCCCTGGACAGCCCACACCACCAACTTAGTTCCTTTTCTAGTGCTTGAAGGAGAAAAACGGAAAATCCCTGAACATGGCGGTGAAGTCACCCTACGGGAAGGAGGATGTTTGGCTGACATTGCGCCGACGATTTTAGAAATTCTCCAAATCCCACAACCGCCAGAAATGACAGGGTATTCTTTAATTGCAGATAGCACCATCCAAGTTAAGCGCAATCGTACTCCAGTGGATATTTCTCTGTAAAAAAACTGTTCTTCTAGGGGTTTAAATAGATAGATTTGTTAATTTCTTCGTCCCCCAACTCTGGGGGGCAATTTCATTCTCTTGCAAGCATCAGAAATCGGGAGAGCAAAAGGTAAAAGGTCAAGTTTTAACCTTTGAGTCTCTAAATTGTTCACTGTAACGATTGAAAACCTCTCGTATTTTTTTAATTTCTACAGGCTTGCCGATACATTCGTTTGCCCCAGAAACTCGCGCTCGGACGCGATTGACTACATTTCCTGTTAAAATCACCACAGGGGTCTTATTCAACGCTTGCACTCGCCGAATTTGTTGACATAATTCATAGCCATTGACTACTGGCATCACTAAATCCAGAAAAATTAAATCTGGCTTTTTCTCAATTAAAGTGGGGAGAGCTTCTACGCTTTCATAAATACCGATAAAATCGTACCCTAAAGAGCGTGAGATAGTCTCAATCATTTTTTGAGTTTGTTGACTATCATCAACGCAGGCGACTAGCCCTTTTTTTTCTCTGATTCCTTGACTAAGATCATTCAAACTTTTTTCGTCACTGGTTACTTTCTTTTCTGAAAACAGGGAGCGGTCAGGGACATCGATAAAAGTAATAATCTGCTGATGAATTAGGGGCTGTAAAACTTGGGTCATCCCCCAAATGTCTCGTTTTAAACCCCTTGCCAGATCGCGCAGAGGCTCTTTTCCATTCATTAACTTGATCAGAGTGTTGTAAACTTTCTCTGACGTTTGTGCTTTGAGAGCTTCCGTGTCTTTTACAAAAGGAGCAGAATTAGGGGAATAGTTTTGTAAGCCCATTGACAGCCAACGTTCCCAATCTTTCTGAATTTGGGGTTGTATTTCTTTTACAGATTGCATCCAAGTATGGGGAAGACGTAGTCCTTGAGAGGGACGAAGATTTTCCCTCACTTGCACATAAAAACTATCTCCAGCACCATCTAAATCAGCAACAGTGGTTAATTTTTGGTCAGTTTGATCAGATTGTTCGCTAAAAAATTCTTGTAGGGTGGGAGAAGCTAATTCCGTTCCTTGTACAATGTCAAATAAACCTTCAACTAAGACTCCCCTGATCACGGCGCTTACGTCTTCGGCATCGAAATATTTCTCTTGCGCCAATTTCGCCAATAAGTGATATTCAACACAGTCCGGGTTTTCTGATTCAACAACAGAGAGTTGAGAAATTGTTGGTTGAGCAGCCCCGCCGTTATTAATAACTTGCAGTTGTCGCAGAAAACGCCGATGGGGATGGATTCCTCCTGCAACCCAGGTTAATTGCCCCAGATTGAGATAGATTTGCCATGATTCACCACTGGCAGCTTGGATATCTAAGCGACCTGTCAACTGCTTTTTACTATAATAAGTCACATAGCGAAAAACACGGTTGCAAGTTAGCCTTTGTTCTGCAATGCTCGTCATGATGTTCGATCAAGATAAAGGTTTTGACCCGAGAATATTTCTCTTCTAATATATTCTAGCCTTTCATCATACGCATCTTAAAAAAGATGGATCAAGCAATAATTCGCACTTGCTCTTCTCTGCGCGTTAAACTATCGCACAAAAAACGAACAATATATTCTTGTAAGGCATAAGCAAGCTCAGGGTGCGCTTGTTTCATTCCTTCGTAAGTAGCGCGATCGAGCCGATAGAGTTGACTGGGATGATCCGCTACCACCAAAGAAGACAGAGGAGGTTTTCCAAAAAACCGCATTTCTCCTAAAATTGCTCCCTTACCATGAGTTTGTAAGCGTTTGGTTTGACCGTTAGGAAGGTCTAACAAGACACTGACTTGTCCCGATTCAATGAAATACAAGCATTGTTTCGTCGCACCCGCTTCAAAGATTACCTCTGTGGCTTCTACCTTTTGGGGAATGAGATATTCCACAAATTCTTCTGCTTGTTGCGGGGTTAAAAATAAATCAACGAGTTGTTCTTTGAGAGAAGTTTTTTGACTGTCTTCCGAACAAGCATCTTTTAAGAGTTGGCTTTCACACCATTCTAATCCTCGGTCGAGGTCGGGTAGAATACAACAGAGTTTTTCCCCCTCATCAATCCCACCTCCTTGGCGCAGTTGGGCTTCTAATTTTGGCAGGAGATTTGTATAAACTAAGGTTAGCTTTTCTTTCCGAGCAATTTTGAGCAGTTTAATAAAGGTTAGCACTCCTGACGCATCGAGTCCTTCTACTTCTCGAAAGTCAATGAGAATATAATCTAAGGGATGTTCTTCTATTTCCTCTACGCGATCGCGCACTTGTTGTAAGAGATAATCGGCTGTCCCAAAAAACACATAGCCTTGTAATTCTAAGATATAGACTTTTTCTCCTGTCTTGGTGAGAGTTTCTCTTTCTTTTTCGCTGCGATGGATATTACTTCTCGTTCTTGCGATCGAGGAACAATTTTTCACAACATTCAGTTGGCTATAGTTAAACATAAAGGAAATAACGCTCATGATAAAGCCCACTGCAATTCCTTCTAAAAAGCCAACGGCGTTAATCACAATCAACGTAACAATAACAATTAAATAATCGGAAAAATTCAGGGTAAACCAGGCTTTATACACCCACTCAATTAGCAGGGCAAGTCCTAAATATAAAATCAATCCTCCCAAGATAGGTTTGGGGAATAACGAAATAAAAGAAGAGCCTAAAATTAAAACAAAGAAACAGAAAATTCCTGAAAAAATTCCTGATAAGCGATTATTCGCGCCAATTTTATCCACTAACAAAGTGCTGGGGAGGGCTTGACTTCCTACCATTCCACTGCCTAAACTAGAGGCAAGATTAGACAGACCGATCGATTCTAATTCTCGATTTAAACTAATGTCTCTTCCCGCCACTAATTCAATGCCACTGTTGCTTAAAACTAAGGATAATAAACTCACTAACATCAGGGAAACAATTAAGCCCCAATGGGATAAAATCGTCGGCCATTGGACTGATCCTAATTCCGAGATGGTTAAGGGTTGCCACAGTCCTCCTGAAGCAAACGTTTCCAATAGCCAACTTTCTTCCCTTGCTTCAGTTAAAGAAATACCCGCCACCCAGACAAAGCAATAAAATGCCAACATTAATCCTATGAGCATTCCTGGCATAACCAGAAAGTGATGGTAGCGGTTAGAAATAATTAATAAGATTAAAGCAACCACCAAAGCAGCGCCCCAATGGAGTAGAGGGTCTGCTTGGAAAAAGCTGGATAAATTAGTTAAATTAAGATGAATATCTGTGGTAATTTGAATTGAACCAGAAACTAATAGCCAGCCAGTCCCGGCCATGAATCCCCCCACAACCGGGTAAGGAATAAAACGGATTTTGCTGCCTAATTTTAACCGCCCTAAAACTAAGAGGAAAATTCCAGTACACAAAGAAGACAGCGCGATCGCTGCCAGAACAGTGATTAAAATTACTGAAGGGGATACCTTCTCCTTCAAATCAGCCACAATCTCACTGGCTAAAATGGCTGTAATTGCAGTTGGGGCTGCCAATGGCGTTGCAATCATCCCTGGTAGGGCGCTGAAGATAGCAGCAACAAAACTCACAATCCCTGTACTAAAGACAGTTAGTCCCACACCGACTCCTAAATCTGATCCTAACGTTCCCGAAAAAATCAAAGCAGCATAAGAAATTGCTCGAATTACTCCTATAATACCTGTGATTGCCCCTGCTATTCCACTTAAAAACAGTTCTTTGGGTTGGAGACTTTCCCCCCAACCTTGGAAAAAGTTGAGGCGAACTTGCCGACGCGAGCTTAACTGATTAGTCATTTTTCCCACTAAATCACTTCTGATCTAGCCTGAAGGGACTGGGGAAAACAAACTGTATTCCTTGTAACAAAAAAGATAACTTGCAACTCAATCACCCATGACTGGATTTAGTATCAGCGCGATCGCGATCCGACGACATATCGGGACACTCGCCATTACCCTCGCCGTTTTAGTCGTGGGAACTCTCTTTCTCTTCCAAATCCCCGTCGATTTACTCCCGTCCATTACTTATCCTCGCATTGGCGTGCGTTTGGCTGTTCCAGGTGTCTCCCCAGAAGTGGCGGTGGAAGAGGTCGCTAAACCCCTAGAAGAAGCCCTCCGCGCCACAGAAGGGGTGGTACAGATTTATTCTCAGACGCGAGAAGGACGGGTGCGATTAGATTTATATTTTGAACCAGGAGAAGATGTGGATCAGGCGTTAAATGAAGCCACAGCAGCGTTTAACCGCGCCCAAGGTCAACTCCCAGAAATCGTGGAAGACCCCCGCATTTTTAAGTTTGAACCCTCTCAGCTTCCTGTTTATGAGTTTGCCCTCCAATCTGATGCTTTGCAAGATGTTGAATTGCGGGTGTTTGCGGATGAAGAGTTAGCCAGAGAGTTAAGTATTGTGCCAGGAGTGGCTGCGGTTGATGTGTCTGGTGGTGTCACGGAAGAAGTCCGAATTGAGATTGATCCGATACGCTTGCAAGGGTTAGGATTGGGTTTAACGGATGTGTTGAATGAGTTGCGCGATCGCAATGTGGATATTGCAGCAGGGCGCTTGTCTGGAGAAGACAGCGAACCACTTACGCGCACGGTTGGGAAGTTTACCGATGCTGAGGAGATTCGTAACTTATCCTTTTCGGTTGCTGATGCAGAGATTCCTTTGACTGAGTTTGCAAAAGTAATTGATGGTACTGCTGAACAGCGAGTATTTGTAACCCTTAATGGTGATCAAGCAGTGAAGGTGAGTGTGCAAAAGCAGCCCACTGCAAATACGTTAGTCGTGGTGGACAAGGTAAAAGAGAGAATCGCGCAGTTAAGGGAAGTCAAGACCATCCCAGAACAGATGACACTGGTGACAACTCTCGATGAATCGGTTTTTATTCGTAACTCGATTCAGAATGTGGCTGTTGCAGGGTTAACAGGTGCAACTTTAGCATCTGTTGCGGTACTGTTATTTTTAGGATCGCTGCGTCAAACGTTTATCATCATTGTTGGGATTCCCTTAGCCACCTTTACAGCGATTTTGCTGATGCGGGTGTCTGATATTTCTTTAAATGTCTTCAGTTTGGGGGGATTAGCGTTAGGGGTGGGGATTGTCGTAGATAACGCGATCGTGATGTTGGAAACCATCGCCGAAGGCGTAGGAATGACCCCTGGATACCCTGTAGCAGAAGAACGACCTGACAACAGTTATATCATTGATCAAGCGGAAAAGAGCAGTCGTAGCATTGAATCAGCTTTACTCGCAGCCACAAGCACTAACTTGGTCTCGGTTGTCCCGTTTCTTCTCATTGGCGGGTTTTTCTCGCTGTTATTCAATGAGTTAATCCTGACCATCAGTTTTGCGGTCGCTTCTTCGATGATTATCGCGCTGACGGTTGTTCCCATGTTAGCGTCTCGTCTCCTGGCGATTCCTCGTAGCAGTGGCTTGTCTTATACTTGGGTGTTACGTCGCTTCAATGACCAGTTTCAATCCGCAACTCGCCTTTATCAGAGAATCTTAAAACAAGTGTTGCGCTTTCGCCTCATTGTCATCGCTGGTGCATTTGTGATTCTTGGGGGAGGAAGCGTCTGGTTAGGAGGACAACTCTCTCAAGAAATTTTACCCCAAATCAACACAGGACAAGCCCAATTATTTGCAATCTTTCCCCCTGGGACAACGTTGGCGCAAAATCAAAAAGTGATGGGGTTAGTGGATGAAACGTTGTTAGCGCAACCCGAAACTCAAAGCGCCTTCACCACTTCGGGGGGGTTTCTTTTTGGAACCAGTACCTCGGCGAATGTTTTGCGCGGTTCCAGTACCGTTGGTTTAAAGGCGGGAACCGATGTGGAAGCCTATATTGCAAAAGTACAACCGCAACTGGGTCAGTTAAACTTGGTTGATACTCGCATTGTCATGTTTCCTGGACGAGTGAGAGGGTTAAGTTTGAATAATTCTCCCACGCGAGGAGATGTAGATGTTATCTTACAGGGAAGCGACACCGCAGCGTTACAAGCAGCAGGACAGCAAGTGCTAAGCGCCTTAGATGAAAATGTCCCTCTGGTTAGTTTTCGCCCTGATGCAGACCCGCCACAGCCAGAAGTGCAAATCAAACCCAACTGGACAAGGGCTGAGGAGTTTGGGTTAACGGTGAATGAAATCGGAGAAGCGGTTCAAACAGCGATCAATGGCTCAATTCCCACAAGGTTACAGCGCGGCGATCGCCTCGTTGATATCCGTGTCCAACTCCCCGATTCTACCTTAACCACAATTTCGGAATTAGAACAAGTCCCTCTGTTAGTCGGAGACAATCGATCGCTGCAACTTAAAGATATCGCAGACATCGAGTTAGGACAAGCCCCCGGAGAGATTCAACGCCTCAATCAGCGCAATGTGTTTATTATCGAAGGAGACTTGGTAGAATCTGCGATATTAGGCGACGCGATCGCGCTAACCAAATCCACTCTCAATCAACTTGATCTCCCTGATGGAGTCACACTTGCTCCCAGTTCTGCCGAACAAACTAACACAGAATTACAAAACGCTCTGAAACTGCTGAGCGCCCTCGCTGCATTTCTGGTTTTTGTGGTGATGGCGGTACAATACAACTCTCTCATTGACCCCCTTGTCATCATGTTAACCGTTCCTCTCGCGGTTGCTGGCGGGATTGTTGGACTATATCTCACTGAGACTCCTGTGGGGGCTACAGTGTTAGTCGGTGCAGTATTACTGGTGGGGATTGTCGTGAATAACGCGATCGTAATGGTGGAGTTTGCCAATCAGATTTACACCCAACAGGAATTTAGCCGTCGTCAAGCAATGTTACAAGCAGCCCCGCAGCGCTTACGTCCGATTTTAATGACGACCATTACCACGGTCTTGGGGATGTTTCCCTTGGCGTTGGGATTAGGACAAGGATCAGAGTTTTTGCAACCCTTGGGAGTTGTCGTCTTTTCTGGACTGTCTCTAGCGACATTTCTAACCCTCTTGATTATCCCTTGCTTTTATACCCTACTCCACGATTTATTCAGTCCCGACCGATCACTTACCTGTCGCCAGTGACCAGTATTCAGTGACCCAAGAACCATCAACCAAGAATTAAAAACAAATTTTTTCAAGGGTTTGGGCTTTCAAGAATTCTCTTCAAAATCATTGACCCATTTTGTCCACCAAAGCCAAAACTTAAGACTAAAGCATGATTAATCCTACTTTTCATAGACGCTTGGACTAAGTTAAGTGCAAAGGGAGAGTGGTTTAATCCCACACAAGGGGGTAAAGTTTGCGCTTGGAGAGCTTTTAAGGTGAATGCGATCGCGATCGCGCCTGATGCTCCTAAACTGTGTCCTGTGGCCCCTTTGCTACTGGTCACCGCAACGTCACTAGAAAAAAGAGATTGAATTAATCGCGCCTCTCGTTCATCATTCAGTTTTGTGCTAGTGCCATGAGCATGGATATGATTAATATCAGTTACACTGAGAGAACTCTGCGCTAACGCCTTTTTCACCGCCAGCATCCCCCGATGAGAATCTGGGTTAGGCGCACTGATCTGATAAGCATCGCAAGTTAGCCCATACCCGCCAATTTCTGCGTAAATCAGAGCCTTTCTTGCCTTTGCCGAGTCTAACCCCTCTAACACCATAACCGCTCCACCTTCCCCTAAAACTAGCCCCTCTCGTTGCTCATCAAAAGGATAACAGCCAGTTTTCGCTAATGCTCCCATCTTCAAAAACCCGGTTAAAGTCAGAGGGGTAATGGGCGCTTCTACCGCACCTGCGATCACTTGTTGGCATCGTCCTTCTTTGATCAAATCATATCCCTGCGCGATCGACCAGAGACCTGTACTACAAGCAGCCATTGGCGATAAAACCCTGTCTGTGCTACCCACAATTTGCGCTGCCGCGATCGCGCTTTGTTGGGGTAAAATATTTAACCAGGGCTGAGTTCGAGTTTCCTTGCGCGCCCATTTCTCAATTTCTCCCTGACCACCGCGACTTGACCCCACAACCACCCCGCAACTGGGTAAGGGAGGCGTTAATTTCGCATCCGCTAGCGCAGCGCGAACCACCTTCCCTGTAAGCTCAGATAAGAAAATTGGTTTTTCTCCAATGAGAGATAAAGGAAGCGGGGGCAATTCTGAAAAAGGCTGTTGTAACTGGATGCTAGTCTGTTTAGCGAGTAATCTTTCCCAACTGCGGTTGAACTCTCCCAACCCTGTCCAACAACCCACTCCTGTAATAACCACTCGCTGGTTTGCTATAGGAATCATTTGTGATATTGGCTTCCCTGCATAATTGTTTTTGCGCGGTAGAGTTGTTCAACCAATAGCAACCGAGCCATTTCATGAGGAAACGTCATCGGAGATAAACTCAGCTTTAAATCTGCTTTCATTTTCAATTGAGAACTAATTCCTTCCGCACTGCCAATAAAAAATAATAAACCATTAGAATCAGCTTTGGTCAAAAAATTGGCAAAATCCACAGAGGGATACAGTTTTCCTTCTTCTGTCAAAATAATCAAACGCTGATCGGATTTGAGACTTGATAACACTTGCTCTCCTTCTTTGATTGGATCAGAATCTTTAATTTCTGTAATCTCTAATTCAGGGAGACGTTTGAAATAAACCTCAATTCCTTCTTGAATCCAGCGCTTTTTAATCTTGCCCACAACCACTAATTTTAGCTTCGGAAAACTGACCATAGATTTAAGGTTAGATTGTTGCGCGAATCATCAATAACGTAATGCAATTTTAGCAACCCTGTGTCATCCTGTCCCGTTATTTGGCAAAATAGACTCTACCAGTATCTTTAAAATTTATCTGTACTCCTCACTCATGAGCAAACCACAAACTCTCTTTGATAAAATCTGGAATCAGCACCTCGTTCACAAACAAGACGATGGCACTTGTCTTCTCTACATCGATCGCCATTTAATTCATGAAGTCACCAGTCCCCAAGCCTTTGAAGGACTCCGTTTAGCAGGTCGTACCCCCCGTCAACCGAAAGCAGCGCTCGCAGTGGCTGATCATAATGTTCCCACGTCTGACCGCGCAGAAGGCATCACAGAACCGCAAAGTCGCCTACAAGTGGAAACCCTCGAACGCAACGCAGAAGAATTTGGGATTCCCCTATTCCGCATGAGCGATGAACGTCAAGGCATTGTCCACATTATTGGCCCTGAACAAGGCTTAACGCAACCAGGGATGACGATCGTTTGCGGAGATAGCCACACCTCGACACATGGAGCTTTTGGCGCACTAGCTTTCGGAATTGGTACATCAGAAGTGGAGCATGTCCTCGCCACCCAAACCCTGCAAGCGAGAAAGCCGAAAAATATGAAAATTACGGTTGAGGGAAGTCTTCCCTTGGGAGTCACCGCCAAAGACGTTATTCTAGCGATTATTGGGAAAATAGGCACGGCTGGCGGAACAGGTCACGTCATCGAATATACTGGGGAAGCGATTCACAGCTTAAGCATGGAAGGACGGATGACGGTTTGCAATATGTCGATCGAGGCTGGTGCCAGGGCGGGAGTGATCGCACCTGATGAAACCACTTTTAATTATATCCAAGGTCGTCCTTTTGCACCACAGGGAGAACACTGGGAAAAGGCGATCGCTTATTGGCAATCTCTCCCGTCTGATGAAGGGGCAACTTATGACAAAGAAGTTACCTTACAAGCGAGTGAGATCATCCCGCAAGTCACTTGGGGAACTAGCCCGCAAGATGTGTTACCCATTACAGAAAGTGTCCCTGATCCCAATCATTTCGAGGATGTCAATCGTCAGCAAGCAGTGAAACGAGCGTTAGAATATATGGGCTTAACCCCAGGGACAAAATTAAGGGAGATTCCTGTGGATATCGTCTTTATCGGGTCTTGTACCAATGGACGCATTGAAGACCTGCGAGAGGTGGCAAAAGTTGCTGAAGGACGCAAGGTTGCCGAGGGAGTTTATGCCATGATTGTTCCAGGATCAGGATTAGTGAAGCTGCAAGCAGAAGCAGAAGGATTAGATATCATTTTTAAGCAAGCGGGTTTTGATTGGCGTGAACCGGGGTGTTCTATGTGTTTGGCGATGAATGCGGATCAACTCAAACCAGGGGAACGTTGCGCTTCTACGTCTAATCGGAACTTTGAAGGCAGACAAGGACGCGGGGGACGGACCCATTTAGTCAGTCCTGCGATGGCTGCTGCTGCTGCGGTGACTGGAAAGTTAACGGATGTCCGAGAGTTAGACAGTGATCATTGACCAGCTTGCCCTGAGCATTTGGACAAGACTTCGGCGTGAGCTCAGTCGAACGCTCAATGTCAGACTTGTCGAAGGGTGAACAAATAACCAATAACCAATAACCAATAACAAAAATGGATAAATTTACAACCCTAACAGGAATTGCTGCACCCTTACCCATGATGAATGTTGACACGGATATGATTATTCCGAAACAACACTTAAAAACGATTAAACGGACAGGGTTAGGAAAAGTTTTGTTTGATGAGTTACGCTTCCAAGAAACAGGGGAAGAAATCCCTGAGTTTATTTTGAATCAGTCTCCTTATCGCTCGGCAAAAATCTTAATTGCGGGTGATAATTTTGGTTGTGGGTCGTCGCGAGAACACGCACCTTGGGCGCTGTTAGATTTTGGCATTCGTTGCGTCATTGCGCCCAGTTTTGCTGATATTTTCTTTAATAATTGCCTTAAAAATGGGATTCTCCCGATCGCCCTTCCTCCCAAAGAAATAGACCCTTTGCTGGCAGATGCAAAAGACCCTGAAACCGCAACCATGACCGTTGATTTATCTTCTCAAGAAATTCAACGATTTAATCAAGAAGTTATCCCTTTTACCGTCGATGAATTTCGCAAACATTGCTTATTAAATGGCTTAGATGATATTAGTTTAACCTTGCAAAAGGTCGATCGCATTGCTGAATTTGAACGTCAACAACAGCAGTCTCTTCCTTGGTTATGGGTTGGTTAAGGCAGTGACCAGTCAAGACTAAGGATTGAGAAAGTCATTGATTTTATAGGTGACATCAAAATAAAGCCCTTCAGCAGTACGATCGAAATCGCGATCGAGTACCTCTCCCCAACTATAACCTATGGCAAGACGTAAGTCAGGGATAGCATAATAACCCAATTCTAAACTAACCCCTGTTTCGCTAAAATCGGCTGTATGTTGTTCAAGCCAACGGGCTTCTCCCGTAAAATCCCAATTTTGGGTAAAACGGTGTCTCCCTCGTAACTCAATCAAGGAAAGATGACTCTCTGTTTCTAAGTCATTGCTTAAAAATGTCCGACTGTCGCGAAAAGCATATTTTCCATAAAATTCCCATTGCGGGTTAGGTGCATAAATCGCTTCTGCGGAAAAAACATGATCTGTTGATCCAGAATTATTTCCTGCTAATAAACTACTGGGTAAGATGGAAGGATTTTGACGATATTCGTATTTGAAAAGCGCATTCCATTGATCATTGTCTGGATCACGATAGGCAAAACCAAGGCGTAAGTTAATGGTATCTTCTAAATTACTTAAAGTTTGATGACTGGCTCCTGCTTGCTGATAACGGGCGATCGCCGTGATTTCTTCACTCAAATCGCCACTTAACTGAGTATTAATCACGGTTTTATTATGATTTTCATCAGAATGATGTTCGATCTGCGCTCTCGCTTCCCAATCAGAATCAGGGGTCAATTCGATGCCAAAATGATAGGTTTCCCCATCGCTAAACCCTAGAGAGGATGAGGTTTGTCCTACTGCGAAGGGTTGGGCAAATTGTTTCCCTGTTGCTTGATTCGCGAAGAAATCTCCTCCAAAGACTCTTTCATACCCCAAAATAATGTTGATGCTTGGCAACATTTCCCACTGATGTTTTAAGCCTAATGCTGCTTGGGATTGACTCCCCTCAATTCCTTCTGCGATGGAATATTGCGCTTTGAGGGTGGTGTTTTCGCCAAGGTGATGGTTTCCTCCTAAATCCAGACGAGTGATGCTTCTTCCTGCAAATTGACCCCGTGTGAACCATTGTTGAGAAGCACCCAATTCAATCCCTGGCGCGATTTCCCATCCTAGCCCGATCGCGCTGCGGTCTGAAACGACAGCATCAGTTTCTTGAGAGAGGGTGCTTTCATTGAAAGCATAAGCAGTGATGTCTTCTGTTAGGGGAACCCTGAAGCGCGATCGCAGCTGACTTGAGGTAGAATTAAGATTAGTGATGGCATCATCGCGATCGCGATGGACCCAATCAAAGGTTAACTCTGACGCGCCTAATTTTTGTAACACTCCTGCCGTAATTGTCGTTAAACTATTATCAACGCGATCGCTTGGTTGAGAGGGAGAAGCTAACAGTTGTGCTAAAGTATCAGCAATGACAGGCGCAATGCCAAAATTCTCTTCCCGGTCATATTTGGCTCTGAGAGTGGTGTCTTCTCCCACTTTGGCTTGTAAACTTGCGCCGTAACGGGTTTGTCCCGGAACAAAACTCACTGTTGATTGATTCGTAAATCCTGCGTCAGTGGTGCGCCAGAGAGCTTGTGCAGAGATATCTGGGGTGAGTTTTCCTTCCAATTGGACGCGATACGCATCCGCGCTGACTGGGTTTGCGTCTTCTGCTTCCATGCGACTACGAGCATATTCTGCAATTAATTTTCCAGTCTCTCCCAAAGCAATTTTACTATCAATGCCCAACCAAGAAAAATCTCGTCTTCCTTGTTCTTCTTCCACATAGCTTGCCCCAAACCAGCTTTTTTGCGTCGCTTCCCGAGAGAAATGATAGCGTACTCGTCCCCCACCGATATAGGTATCGTCTTCGTTGCTCTTAAACTGGTAGTTAACAATGATCCGTTGAACTAAAATCCTCCCATCGGCTGCAATTTTTGTCCGCCAGATCGGTTGCTTAAATTCTACTGTTCCGCGATCGTAATCTATTGTATAGTTTTGACCCCGATTGAGTTGTGTCCGAGAGACAACAATTCCTGGACGCTGTAGCGGTGATGTTTCCAGATACACTTCCTCGCTCCCCGGAATCAACAGACGTTTTGATAAAAAGTATAACTGACTAATCCCATTGGCGGCGATCGCATCCCGTTGAAATCCTTGTAAGTTCTCGCTGTAAAATGCAGTCAGTTGTAAATTGTCAAAAGTATAATTAGTCTTAAATCCATGTAGTTTGCGACGGGTAGCAGAAAATTGCTGCGCTCCTGTTTGAAACTCCGAAGTGTCATAAGTTCCCCATTGAAAATAATTCGGATCAGCATTTTCAATTCCAGAGGGCTGTTCTAAACGCAAGAATAGACTATCCTGAGAAGAGACGGAACGACTGATAACAGACTCATCCCCATAGACTGGATAAACCTTGTCATCTTCTTGGGTTGTTGGGATTAATCCTGTAACACCGCTTCCATCTTCATTCAAAGTTCGATCGCTGTTCAACGCACCTGTAAAGCGCCATTCTCCGATTGTTCCAGTCGCAAAAACTGCACCCCCTGCAGAAAAAGCGCTGGTTTCTTCATTGGGTCGAAAGTCTCGCCAACTATCAGAGAAATTAATTCCGCCACCCCCTAAACGGAAATTTACCACACCGATCGCCATTTCAGGAAGAGACTCAAGATCAACCACTGATGCTTCCTCCGTTTCTCTCAGGGGAAAATTCATCCGTGCGCTCCCTCCTGGGGAAAGATTCACTAAACGCGATTGACTTTGACTTTCAGGGAGAGTATAACCTTGGAGGCGATCGAGATCAATAACTCCCACACGGAATCCTGATAAGACATTGGTCAGGGAGAATAAACCCTCTTCATCAGTGGTAACTTGTGTGCCATTATCCAAGAAAATCACTGCATTCGGAATCCCTGTTTCTCCTGCTTGCGCTTCCCCATCGCCATTTTTATCGACAAATACCCGTCCGACGATCGTTCCCGCATCCGATAATAATCCTCCTCTGACGCGGATTTCGTCAATTGCAGAACTATCTGCCACTTCCATCCCATTCCGCGCATCCACACCACTGACACTGGCAACACTTTCGCCATCTCCTCGCAACGCATTAGCCGTGATTCTGGTGGCATAAGCAATTTTCAGTTTACCCTTTTTCGGAAAGATTTGATCAAGAGTCAAGGTTAATGTTTGTCCGTCTTGATTGGTGCGAATGGCGATCGCCTTTCCATTGAGTTGTGCTTCTATAGAGTCTTCCACCAGTTGAAACCCTCTGGGTAAGGTATCCGTGACTGTAAGGTTATCTAAGTCTCCTGTGGCGATATTTTCCACTTCTAAACGAAACACGGCAACTTCTCCAGGGGAAACCGCAGCGCGATCGCTATTTTTAGAAATTCTTAAGGATTTGCGATCACAGACCATCACATCTAAACCCAGCGCGATTGAGTTACGGGTTATGGGTAAGATTTTTGCTGTTTTGCGATCGCCATTAGCATTAATAGGTAAGCTATCTAATGCTTTTGCCGTGAAAGGGATTTGATTATTTTGTGGCGCTCCCAATTTAACTTCAATGCGTCTTTCTCCAAAGGGACGATTGTCGGGAGGATTTACAATCAACACATAAGTGGTTTCAGGGGTAAGGTCATTGACATCGAGGACAAAGTTAAACCTTCCATCGGTGGATTGACTGAGAAGAAAAGGATTCTGATTTTCAGTAACCTCTCTTACCTCCCCCCGATTAGGGACATCGTGATGATACAGTCCAACGATAAAGCCATTATAATCAGCGATTGGGTTTCCTTGGCAACCCAACACTTGTCCTGTGACATGATTGGTGAGAAGATTTGGCTGAGACTGAGCAAAAGCAGGACTGAAACACAACCCCCGGAAGACAAACCCTAAGATAGCTAGACCGACTTGTAATGAGGAGAAATGGCTAACAGTATTATTATTTTCCGTTGACTGAATCATGGCTTTGGGATTAGCTTGACCATTTAATCATCTCTCCTTCACACAGGTTGAGTATAGCGCGATCGAGCCTCTATCGGCCTTAAGATTCAGTTAAAATTACACCGATTTCCAGAAGCCTTGCCAAACACCAGACTCTGATGAGATCATTTCATCATTGTTATTCTCGATACCAGCGTGTTTTTCCCCCTGCTTGGTCAATAATCACAATCCCTTGCGCTTGCAGTTCATCCCTAATGCGATCGGCTTCACTGAAATTCTTCGCTTTACGGGCTGCTGCACGGTGTTCTAACAATGATTCTATCTCCTCATCACTGATACCTACAGAAAGTTCTGCTTCTCGGGTTGCTCTTGCGGAGAACTCTGCTGATAGATTTGAAGTTTTGAACCCGAAAACATCCGCTAATTCCACTAAAGTGTGCCATTTTACTGCTAAATCTTCTGGAGAACTTTCAGTTTCTCCCTGATGCACCAATAAGTTTCCTTCCTTGCGTAATTCCTTTGCTAGTTCAAAGAGAATCGCTAATCCTCCCGAAAAATTAAAATCATCATCGACAATCTCAGCAAAGCGCTGTTTAATTGCTTCATCACCGTGCTGCGGTAGGTTTTCCTCCCAACCTAATTGTTCCCCATAATTCTCCTTGAATAACAATCCCTCTTGCAAGGTATTCCAGCCATTCTTAGACGCTTCTAATGCTTCATCAGTAAAATCAAGGGGTTTGCGATAGTGTGCTTGGAGGATAAACAAACGGATCACCATCGGGCTAATTCTGTCTAACAACTCTCGGAGGATCACAAAATTTCCCAAAGACTTAGACATTTTTTCCCCATCAATCTTCACCATGCCATTGTGCAGCCAGTAACGAGCTAGAGGTTTTCCAGTCGCTGCTTCCGACTGGGCGATCTCATTTTCATGGTGGGGGAACATTAAATCACCGCCTCCGACATGAATATCAATGGTCTCCCCCAACTCTTGTTTTACCATCGCAGAACACTCAATATGCCAGCCCGGGCGACCGTTTCCCCAAGGAGACTCATAAGAAGGTTCATCAGGTTTTGCAGTCTTCCAGAGGGCAAAATCAAAGGGATCACGCTTCTTTGTCGCATCAGGATCAGATTCTTCCACACGACCACTCGCCCCTGCTTTCAAGTCTTCTAACTTCCGTCCTGAGAGTTTACCATATTCAGGGAACTTCCGCACAGAATAATAAACATCTCCCTGAGACGGATACGCATAACCTTTGTTTTCTAACTCAGAAACCAGCTTTTTAATCCCATCAAGGGTATGAGTAGCGCGGGGATACGCATCAGCTTTTTCAATCCCCAAGCGTTCCATATCCTCAAAATAAGCGTTAATGAAGCGTTCTGAGATTGTTTCCATGCTCACGCCTTCCGTTTGCGCCCGTTTCAGGATTTTATCATCAATATCCGTAAAATTCTGGACATACCGCACCTGATAGCCTCGCCATCGCAAGTAGCGACGCACCACATCCCAAACCAGACAAGTGCGGGCATGACCGAGATGACAATAATCATAAACGGTAATGCCACAGCAGTACATCCGTACTTTTCCAGCTTCAATGGGGGTAAAGGGGTCTTGGCGATGGGTTAGACTATTGAAAACGGTTAAGGTCATAGCACAATTAAGCAATAATAGGAAAGACGAAGTTACTCAAGTTTATTATGGAAGCAGTAAATCAGCAGCAGCAAACCGCAGAAGGTCTTAACGCGCCCAAAATGGGCTTGCCTGTCACTATCATCACAGGTTTTCTCGGCAGTGGCAAGACAACCCTCCTTAATCATATTTTAAGTAATAACCAAGGGTTAAAAACAGCGGTTTTGGTGAATGAGTTTGGGGAAATTGGTATTGACAACGAATTAATTCTCCAAAGTGATGACAGTATGGTGGAGTTGAATAATGGTTGTATTTGCTGCACCATCAATACTGATTTAGTGGAAGCGGTTTACAAGGTTTTAGAACGAGAAGAAAAGATTGATTATCTCGTTGTTGAAACCACAGGATTGGCTGATCCCTTACCTGTGGCGTTAACGTTTCTCAGTTCGGAATTACGGGATATGACCCGATTAGATTCCATTGTTACTATTGTAGATTGTGCTAATTTTAGTCTGGATTTGTTTAATAGTGAGGCAGCTTATAGTCAGATTTCCTATGGCGATATTATCCTGATGAATAAGACGGATTTGGTTGCAGAATCAGAAGTAAGAGCCTTAGAAAACCGTATCCGTAACATGAAAGAAGGCGCAAGAATTATTCGCACACAAAACGCCAATGTTCCCCTCCCTTTAGTGTTGAGTGTAGGATTATTTGAATCTGATCGCTATTTTAATTCTGAACACGATCACGACCACGATCATGATCATGACCATCATCATGATCATGACCATGACCATCATTCCCACCACTTAGAAAATGATGGTTTTGTTTCGTTATCTTTCAGCAGCGATCGCGCTTTTTCCATTCGTAAATTCCAATCTTTTCTCGATAACAATCTTCCCGAAAATGTCTTTCGCGCTAAAGGGATTCTCTGGTTTGAAGAAAGTCCCAATCGTCATATTTTCCATTTGAGTGGGAAGCGTTTTTCCATTGAAGATGATGAGTGGAAAGGCGCTCCGAGCAATCAGTTAGTGTTAATTGGTCAAAATCTGGATTTAGACACATTACGCAAACAATTAGAAGATTGCCTCTCATAATTAATAATTCTTGTCGGGTGGGCCTTGCCCACCTTTAATCATTACGATTTGTTATTGTTTCGCAGACTACTCTCTGGTCATCAGGAGAACCAGTGAGTAATATTCGCGATCGCGGTTTTCACTCATTTTAAAAAAATTGACATAATTGCCGCGATCGCAGATCTCTAAATCTGTAATGGGGACACCAATCAGAGTCGGTTGTTCGTTTCTAAGTTGTTCAATTTCGTCCAGTAACTTCTGCTTAATTGACAATCGATCGCGCGGTTGAATTGTAACATAGTTCGTATTGATCACAAGACGATTAATGGCACGATGGGAAACCATGACCCCTTTGGGTTTTCCGGTTGAGCCAGAGGTGTAGATCATGTAAGCACAACTGTCTGCGGTTACTTTTGGAGAGAGATTGTTCACTGCTTGCTTGGCTAGGGATTGTGCTTCTCGATCGAGGTCAATCACTTGAAGATCGCAGATATTGGGTAATCCAGACTGACGAGCAATTAACACAGAAATCTTTGCATCAGACACCATAAACTGCAAGCGCTCTTGTGGATAATTGGGATCAAGGGGAACATAACTTCCTTCTAGCTTGAGGATAGCTAAAGCACTAATGACAAAATCATGAGTGGTTTTAACACAAATCCCGACACGATCGTTTATATACTTTTACTGGGTTTCTTCACTTCTCTCCAGCCTATAGCAGCGCGATCGCGCTGCTAGTACGTTCGACATCTAAATTTTGAGAGAATATCAAAAGACTACTATGGTAGGGCTTGCTGAAGAAATCCAGAAAGATCGAGTTCTTTTCGCTTATTCTTCAACTTGCCAACTTTGGGCGATCGCACTCTCATCAATAATCCGTTTCGGGCGTAAAATCAGAATCACTTTTCCCAGTAAAGCGCGATCGGGCGCTTGTTCAAACCAGCGAATTTCTAAACTGTCTCCTTGTTGAACTAAAAAATAACTGTGGAGATACCAGTCTGTATCAGCGCGATCGACCACGACTAAAAAGGACTCATGATCTAAACTATCATTTTGAGGAAGATCATCTCTTGCACAAACAATCGCCAGAGGATCACTAGCAGCACCAATCATCTGCCAACCAGGAAGTGCCACATGAGTTCCCGAAAGTTCTGTCATGCTGAAGATTCCTTGCGGTTGTGGTTGCGAGTAACTTTGGAATTGTTCAGTGCTAATCTTTAAACTGGGAACAACGGGAAGAATGCGAGGCAGTTCCTCTTCTTGTTCTAAGCGATACAGAGGTAACTTCGGCGCTGGTGTGGTAGGAACAACCGTAAAATCGCTGAGGAGCTTTTCGATTTCTTCTCTGGCAGTGTTAGACTCAGCATAGCGTAAGCCTTGAGCAATGAGGCGCGATCGAGCTTGTAAATCCTTTTTCCCCCGTGCTAACTTCCAGTAGCGATAGGCTACTGCATCTCCTGCACGATCTGCAAATCCTTGAGGGAGCGAACTGAAATCAGAAAAATCTTTAATTGCTTTGGCTATTTCGTGCGCTTCTGGTTGATCTAACCCCTTCTCCACCGCGAGGGTTGCTGCTTCGGCTCGTTTTTGTGCAGGAAGGATGCGAAACTCATAGAGAACATCGCTTCCTTTGTGAGTAAAGTGTTCCTTGACCTTCTGTTCCACACCCACCTGCATGATTGTCTCATACACTTGCGAGGCAACAATCACTTGGTTTTGATGAATCGGTTCAAATCCCGTCCCTTCAAAAATGCTTTGAGTGTTGTATCCCGCCTTTTGTAGTTGTTGGCACGATCGCCCCCATTCTACCCAGTTTCCTTCTTTCTGGCGCAGTTGTCGGAAGAGTTCAGTAGTTTGCTCTTCAGAGAGAGGGGAAGGCTGTTCTGACATGAGTTATGCTTGCTTATACAATGACAATCCTTTCCTAATTTATCGTAAATTAGGGCTTTCAATTCATAACTTGTGCTTACTTAAAAAATTAACTCATAGAAACCCGCAACTGTGAGGGTTTGGGGACAAAAAATCACGGGCGTACAGTTGAAAAACCTTATACTAGAGAATGATGTGATTAATAGAAACGACGATCGAAATGAATAATCCTTCTCTGCGTCAAGAACCTCGTTATGAACCAGCCACGGTGATTCCTCTCAAACAAGATACCTCGCTGTTGGATTGGTTAGAAGCGAATAATCGGCTGATGCCAAGAGAAAGCCTAGAAAGCGAAAATGAGAAATATCTAGAGGAAGATGAAGAAATTGCACAACTGATGGGAGAAGATTATCGCAGTAGTAGCGACTCTCTCGGAGATGGGGAACTCCCATAACTTCAGCAAAAGCAAATGAACTATTAAGAAATCAGCGCGATCGCGTTAGTTTCTTGCAAAATGGGTAAGCGAAAAGTCGGAATCTGATAACGCGCATCAAAATAACAAATCTATGAAGCCAATTCGTACCTTTAACGTTTCGCCTTCCCTTCCCGAAAAACTAGAGCCATTACGCAAGCTCGCTTATAACATTCACTGGGATTGGAACATCGAAACCAAAGACCTCTTTCGACGCTTAGACAACCAACTGTGGGAATCTTGTCGTCATAACCCCGTTTCCTTATTGGGAAACATCAGCCAAGAACGACTCGCCGAAGTCGCTGAAGATGAAGGATTTCTCGCTCAGATGCAACGGGCTGAACAACAACTAGACCTTTATCTGCAAGAACGGTTATGGTATCGCAAAAATCGTCAGTCCGCTGATCAAGGAAAAGAATGTTTCGCTTATTTCTGCGCGGAATATGGCTTAACTGATTGTCTGCCTCTGTATTCTGGCGGTTTAGGCGTTTTAGCAGGGGATCACCTCAAATCCGCCAGCGATCTCGGCTTGCCATTGATTGCGGTTGGTTTGCTCTACCAAGAAGGCTATTTCTCTCAATACCTTAATGCTGACGGTTGGCAGCAAGAAGCCTATCCCCTCAATGATTTCAGCAATATGCCTTTACACTTAGAGCATAACGCTGATGGCTCGGAATTACGCATTGAAGTGGATTATCCGGGTCGCACGGTTCACGCACGGGTTTGGCGCATTGATGTGGGGGTGGTTCGTCTCTATCTCCTCGATACCAACATCGAAGGGAACTCAGAATATGACCACAATATCACCGATCGCCTCTATGGGGGTGATTTAGATATGCGGATTCACCAAGAAATGATGTTGGGAATTGGCGGTTTCCGGGCTTTGAAAGCCTTGGGCTACACGCCAACGGTCTTTCACTTAAATGAAGGTCACAGCGCTTTCTTGGTTTTAGAACGGATGCGTGGTTTAATTGAGGATGACGGATTGAGCTTTGATGAAGCCAAGCAGATGGTACAGGCGAGTCAAATGTTTACCACTCACACCCCTGTCTCGGCTGGGTTTGACCTGTTTAACCCTGACCAAACCATGTACTATGTGGGACATTATGCCGATATCTTTGGCTTGTCTCGCGAAGAGTTTTTGGCAATGGGTCGCGAAAATACAGGGGACTTGTCTTCTTCGTTCAGTATGGCAGCGCTTGCCCTTCGCACCAGCGCTTTCCTCAATGGGGTGAGTAAACTTCATGGGGAAGTTTCTCGCGATATGTTCAAAGGAATGTGGAAAGGTCTTCCTGAACAAGAAGTTCCCATCACTTCGATCACGAATGGGGTTCACGCCCGCAGCGTGGTAGCAAAATCAACCCAACAACTCTACGATCGCTATCTGGGTCCAAACTGGTCAGAACAAGCTCCCGATGACCCTCTCTGGGATAAAGTTAATGCGATCCCAGATGATGAGTTATGGCGCAACCATGAACGAGCCCGCGCTGATATGGTGGTGATGGTGCGTGACTGGTTAGGGAAAAAACTACGCCAACGCGGAGCCAGTCAAGCAGAGTTAGACAAAGCCACCGAAGTCCTTGATCCCAATGTCTTAACCATTGGTTTTGCCCGACGCTTTGCCACTTATAAACGCGCCACTTTGTTCTTACGGGATATCGAACGGATTAAGAAAATTATGACCGCCAATCCCGATCGCCGTTTACAATTTGTGATCGCAGGGAAAGCTCATCCCAAAGATATGCCAGGGAAAGAGTTGATTCGTCAACTGATCCACATCGCACGGGAAAACCAAATTGAAGATTCTTTGGTGTTTGTTCCCGATTATGACACTTATGTAGCGCGATCGATGGTCTCTGGTTGCGATATTTGGCTCAATACCCCCCGTCGTCCCCGTGAAGCCTCTGGGACATCAGGAATGAAAGCAGCTATGAATGGACTGCCCAATCTCAGTATTTTGGACGGCTGGTGGGATGAAGCAGATTATACAGCAACGGGCTGGGCGATCGGACAAGGGGAAATCTACGAAGATCAGCACTATCAAGATGAAGTAGAAGCCAATGCGTTCTATGATCTCCTTGAACAAGAAATTCTTCCTCTGTTCTACAACCGTGATCATAATGACCTTCCTCGCGGTTGGGTGCAAAAAATGAAAAACGCCATCCGCTTGAATCTTCCGGTGTTCAATACAGCGCGGATGCTGCGAGACTACAGCGTTTATGGCTACTTCCCCAGCAGCGATCGCTATTTTGCCATGACAGAAAATAACTACGCTAATGTCAAAGGAGTGGCGCAGTGGAAAAAAGAGGTGTTCGATCGTTGGTATGACATCTCCATCGACAGCATTGATGTTTCCGAAGAGACAGACATCACTGTTAATGAAACCGTTGATGTGAAAGCGGTTTTAGATTTAGCAGGGTTAAAACCTCATGATGTCAGCGTTGAACTCTATCTTGGAGGACTCAACAGCAATGGAGAAATCATTAATGGTACACCGATTCCCATGGAACACACAGGAGAAACCACTAGCACAGGAGCCGTTTATAAAGGCTCTCTAGCATATCACTCTAGCGGATTACAAGGCTTATCCTTGCGGGTGCTTCCCAAAAACCCACACATGGCGCATCCCCATGAAATGGGTTTGATTCTCTGGGCTGATTAATTTTAGCTCTCTCATCATCTCCTCCCTTGCGGTTCGATCGTCGGGGAGGATTTTTCTAAAGTCATTCCCAAACAACCAGATGTTAAACACACCCTCAATCACGGGTCAGTGTCCACTATCCACTGCTAAGTGCATTTTTTGATCCACCTTGAAAACTTGTAACATTGCTTGAACTCTGGTGGTGATATCCTAGACTTACTAGACATTATTTAATACGATCATAAAATCATGAGTGTAATTAGCCAAGTTATTCTTCAAGCTGACGACCAACTTCGTTATCCCACCAGTGGAGAACTCAAAGGAATTGAAGAATTCCTCAAAACTGGTGAAATGAGGATGCAAATTGCCCAAACCCTAGCAGAAAACGAAAAGAAAATTGTTGACCAAGCCAGCAAACAACTCTGGAAACTTCACCCTGAGTATATTGCCCCTGGGGGAAATGCTTTTGGGTCTCGCGAGCGCTCTCTCTGCTTACGAGATTATGGTTGGTATTTGCGCTTAATCACTTATGGAGTCATTGCTGGGGATAAACAACCCATTGAAAGCATTGGCTTAGTGGGCGTTCGAGAAATGTACAATGCTCTTGATGTTCCCGTTTCTGGGATGGCTGATGCCATTCGTTGCTTAAAAGATGCGTCTTTAGGGTTACTCAACGCAGAACAAGCACAAGAAGCAGCACCCTACTTTGACTACATCATTCAAGCCATGTCTTAAAACTTTCAAGAATTCTTAGCATAGAGACGCATGGCTAGACCACTGCGTCTCTTTTTTCAAGAATGAAACTTCAGCGCGACAGTCCTCAACGGAGCGAAGCTATGACCCTCACTGATGCGCGATCGACCCCCCGTTTTTAACCGTAACAAAGCGTCAGGTTGCGGTTCATTCTCCACACCTAATCTGACAGTTGCATTGTCTGGTTATCTAGTATCAAAATATAGTATCATATAGGTGTAAATCTACATAA
>CAYXDG010000046.1:13645-27160 GCA_964463655.1 uncultured Dactylococcopsis sp. | reverse complement strand
TATTTTCACCAACCGTTAAACCATAGGGATGAAATAATTCCTGAAAGATGGGAACAAGTCGTTTTACCGCAGCAATAGAATTAAGAATTACCGCACCTTTTGTATTAGAAAACCTCTGATTCCCCCCTTTCAAAGGGGGGTTAGGGGGGATAATAAATCGATCGAGAATCAACTCTTTATTTTCTTTCAACCAAATTTCCGACGCACTAAACGCCGACTCAAGAGGGATAAACTGTAAAGAAATTTCTCTGGAAACTTGTCGCCAGCGTTGTCTTTGCAATTCTTCGCCTTCCCTTCTCGTTTTTGGAAACTGATATTTCTTAGCTTGAATCGGATCAATATGTTGATAAGTAAACTGGGCTTTTTCCAGTTTTTCAATCAGTTGTTCATCTGGTGTTGCGGAGAGAAACAGGAACTTTTTATTGCGATTAGTATTGCGGATCAGTAGCATGGTATTGATCACACTTGCCACTTGTGGCGCAGAAAAAATATGAAACTCATCAAAAATAAAAAGGTCAAAGTTTTTATCAATGCGATTCCAGATTTTATCGGGATTATCGTAAGGAGTCAGATAGGCTTTTCTATGGAGATAATGAAACAAATCAGGGTTAGTAATTAAGATTTCTGAATTTTTACTTCTCGACGCGATCGCGCTGGCTTTTTTAAGATTTTCTTGTTCTGCATATAGTTCTAATTCAGCACTACTTAGACGATTCACTCTTAGTTCTAATTCTGGCTGAAACAGGTTAATATAATTCTGGATTTGACTTTCTTGATCACGGGCTAATTCATTGGTTGGATACAGCGCGATCGAGCTTTTCTCATCTTGTAAGGTGGATAAAAAAGCAGCTAAACTTTTCCCATCGCCAGTCATTGCGGTATTGATAACGACATCAATTTTAGGATTACGGAGTGCTTTTAATGTTTCTAATTGATGCCAAACTAAATTCCAGTTTTGCGGTAACTTAACCGTATTGGGAGTTTCTGTCACAGGAGAAGAATAAATGGGCTTAAGTGTTATTTGATAAGATTTCATAGCTTTATTGTTTCCTTTAATCCGTTCTTTTAGTTCAGTAAAAAAATAATTTTACACAATATAAAAGTCTTCATTATCAGAACATTTTAGGGCAAAGCCTGCTTGCGTTATCGCGAGAATTCCTGATAAGGTGGGTAAGAATAAATAGTCTTCTTTATTGTTCATGTAATCAAATACTTGCATGAGATAGCACTCTAATCCCTGTTTTCTCAATTTATCAATTGCCCAACGGTTATTGCTATGTTCTTTCACTATAACTCCTGGTAGGTAAGTGTTTTTCAGTTTATTTTGTAAGGAGTTAGGAAGTTTAGTTGGGGCGATGCTTCCCAGTTGCATTCGTTTAATTGTGATATTTTTGAACGCATAGAGTTTACTTAAACAGGTGTCTTTAAACTCATCTAAATCTCCGACGTATAACGCAAAAGAAAGATGATAGGGAATTTCAGGACGATGGGTAAGTTCAATCGTATCGCCATCAGCTTTAAACTCTAAAAAGCGGAGGAGATGAATGGGATCGAGATTCGTTTCTCCGACATTATCTAACAGAAGATTGTAGTCATCTCGAATAATAACGTTTTTAAATAAGCTATCCCGAAAGCGGAAGAGAGGGGAATAACTTTCCTTGAGGATTGTTGCATACTCTAATAATTCTTCTACTAAGTCTTGATGTTCTTTAATTTGATTGTCAATTCCTTCAATTTTTTTTGTCCATTCCCATGATTTCATTTCTTCCCAATCTTCTTCATAATTGGCTTGGATGAAATTTAAAACTAAGTTTTGTCCTCCTTTCATAATCTGCCATCTCTTTTTAATTTCGTTTGGGGAAGATTTAGCAATATTTTCAGCACCTTGGATCATTTTCATACGTTGGCGGTAATAGCACCACTCTTTCTTTCCTCCTAAAACTCTTTGCAGGGTTTGATAGAGTTTAATCACTAAGTCTTCTTGGGGTAATCCTGCTAAAACCGTTTCTAGTTCTAAGAGAGGTTTAGCAATTTCTAAAAAGGCTTCTGATTTCCAGTAAACTTCTAAGAAAGGACGTTGTAAACAGTCTAAGCTAGATAACATCTTCGCTAACTCTGTTCGCCCTTTAGACATATCTAAATTGTCAATTCCTTCTTCCCAAGCCTTAGTTGGTAAATAGACGATCGCGCTAGACTTAATATTAGTTTCCTGTTTGCCTAAAACTCTACCGACACGCCCTAACCGTTGCCAAAAGGAAGCGTGATCGCGCACCGAAAAAATTAACCAGTCTAAGTTTTGTCGAGAGGGTTCAGGAGATTTTTCAAAGTTAAAGCCCACATCAACCGTGCTAGTGGCTAAAATGACTTGTTTTTGGGCTGCAACTTGACGATCTTCAAGGGGAGTATTGCCAATAATGCGCCCAATTTGATTCTGTAATCCCTTAGCTTTCACTTGATCATAAATTCGATTAAGGGCATCTTTAGAGTCCAAGATAACTGCCCCATTTTGCTCTGGAAAATTATTTAATTTCTGAATTACTTTCTGGCTAACTGTATTAACAAATTCCTCTTTCTCTTCAGGCTGAGAATTAATTTCTAAATCAATCGCCGTTTGAGATGGGATCAGATTAGCCTGGTTTTCCCTTCCATTAATCTCAGCAATCTTTACGCCTTCTTGCTGTAGGGTTTCTAACGCAACTTGGCAAGCAGGTTCTGGCGTTGCAGTTAATAAAATAACTTTCCGATTTTGTTGAAAATAGCCAAAGACATGGGAAAGGGCTAAATAGAAAAATAAACTGACCAGTTGTTTTGCATCGTAGAGATGAAACTCATCAAAGATAACAGTGGAGAAACTACTGTAAAATTCACTGGCAATGTTTCCTCGATCTAAATGATTATAAGCAAAGAAAGTGGCGTAATAAAAAATATCTGGGTTCGTCACTAAAAGAATTGGTTTACCACCACATTCAGGGAAAATCGTTGCTGGTTCTCGCAAGACATTATAGAGTTTTTCTCCCGAACGCCTTCCGACACGATCATCCGACCACTGTTTAATTTGTTTGGCGGATGCTGCTTTAACCACATGGGGTAAACCTGCCTTTTTCACAAAGTCTTCTGCTGCTTTGGTCTGTTGTTCAATTAAAGCATTGGTGGGGGCGATATAAACCGCGCTGCGATCGCGGTTATGTTTTAATGTACTTAAGCCTGCTTTTGTTTTTCCCGTTCCGGTTGGCGCAAGATCAAGGACAATATCATTCGTTTTTGCAGCTTCAAAGACATCCACTTGATGCTGTAATGCTTTTTCTAAACAGTCTTGAACTTCTAAGGGAATGTCGGAACAAGCAGCAATACTTGCAGGTTCCAGTTGAAGATTAATTGGGTTACTCATTACGTCCTCCACAAAATTGTAAGTTAGCCGGAACAATAAACTCTCCCACTCGCCACGCTTCTCCATAAAATTGCAAGTTTTTGAGGAGAGAAACCGGGGGAATAGAAATCACATCAAATGCCAACAGTTGTAGGTTTGGTGGAAGGTCAGCAGAACTGAGATAAGTGTTACAAGTGTATTGATTAACAGGAAGCGATTCAACTTCTAATTCCCGTACAATCTCCACACGGACTTTACTGGTAAATTTGCCCACACGGATGTATTCTGGAATAGCATAGTTTCCGAAAATAATCGTTTGAAAGCGGTTATTCCGTTCAATCATTCGTAAGCGTCCTGTCTGAGGAAAGTTACTCGGACGAAAGCTATTTGGCTTTTTGCCACTACGATGAGTAACTAAATCTTTTCGCGCCGTTGCCACACGGTTTTGCATCATTGCATACCAGTAGGCATCAGAAAGGGCATTAAAGCGTTCAAAACGGAAGGAAACCTCATCATCTACTGACCAAGCCGGAAGAATATAACACTCTTCAGCCAGTGGGGTAAGATGTTCTAAATATTTGGGGGTTCCAGTATCCTTTCCTGTGAGGCGATAGGGAGAACGCGCCCATCCCAACGCATAAGCCAAGGCATAATTGCCAATCGTTCCTTCGGTATAGTAAGTGTCAGAGAGTTCTCTCGAAGCAAAGAAAACGGGTTCCGCACACCACAGTTCCACTAATTTGGCAGTTGTAAACGTCTGGGATTGAGACATGAGTTAGATTAAATTCAATAAATTACTTTTGGAATGTAGGTTGGGTGTAGAAACATTCCATAGAACGTCTCCCAACAAAACCCAATACTGGTATTCTGATCCCCCCTAACCCCCCTTCGTAAGGGGGGAACGAAGAACAAATAACCAACAGTGTTGAGTTACGAGTTAAGCTAACCCAACCTACAGAAGATTAACGGAAGACTATTGGTCTTCTTTTTTACTTTGTCCTTTCTTCTTTCCTCCCTTATTACTGGTTGTCTCAGGCTTTTTCCGAAATTTTGCATAAGAGGCATCTAAACGCTTGAGAAAAGATTCTTGTTCCGACACCGACCAATGAGAATCAACATCTGCTAGCAGTTCATTTAATTCGTCTTGGGAAAGTTGCATAGAAACCCCGCGTTTATCTGTCCAATTAGAAATAATGTCTTGAGTGGCTGCGATTAAATCTTGAGAAGGAAGGGGATGTTCTAATTCGGTTTGGTTTGCATTTAATTTGTCGTAAACGCCTTGTACCAACTCAAGGGAACTGGGAAGTTCGGCAATACCGCCAAATACCCCTAAAATTTGGTTTTCCATCCGTCCCACGCGACTGGAAACCGCGCCATACCGACTGGTGAGGAGAACATTTCCAAGGGCGTAACGCAATTCATCCGCCGTAACATCTCGCAGAGTGAGAATATCGAGGAAATGAACGCTGGGTTTAATATATTCACTGGTATTAAGGGAAGTTGAGGCTTTTCCTTCTTCATCGCGCATAGTTCCTGTTTCATAAACCGCGTTAATCGTTCGATCGCTGATTAATTCGGTAGAAGGTAAAATACTAAAGGCATCTTCAGTCCAAACTCGACTTTTCTGTGCGCCTTCTCCCCCAGCAGCAAAACCATAGAGAAAGCAATCAATACACATTTCACAGGGGGCGTTAGTGTTGAGAGAACAAAGTTTCTCTGTTTTTGGGGCTGGATAAAGTAAGTCATTTGACCGTAAAAACTCCCGTCCTCGTCGGCGTTCGGGCGCAACTTGTTTCCGCTTCGTCATGACTAAACGAGGGATAACCGTTGTATCTTCCACTCCTGCCGCAACGGACTCACTCGACATGGGTTCTCCTGTTCCTTCTGTGCGAAAGATTGTTTCTGACTGGGTAGTGCGTAAGACAACCACACCAATGGTGCGTCCTTTAGGGAAGTTTTCGTATTCTGGCGCGAGATAGGGGGCCAATTTTTCGATAGACATGATAATTTCTCCTTTGTACGGTTAAGTGATATGCTTTCCCCCTTTACGAAGGGAGATTAGTCTAGTTATTTGCAGATTCAGCAACAGCCGTTTCTTCTGTTTCCGCTTTCAGGTTTTGACGGGCTTCTTGTAAAAAGAACAAGTAAGCAGCCTCTAAGGTTTTACGGTCAGAGAGTAATCGTTCCGAACGACTGTTATAAACCTCTTCAAACAGTTGGCGTAACACTTGATAAAATTGCTTCACTTGTTCATATTTGGTCGCACCCACCCCATGTTCCCGAATGCGGTCTAAGCGGTTGTGATACTCTTGCACTAAAGAAGCAAAAACAGTATCCCAATCTAAGTGAGACTTACGGGTGCGAATGGCTTTGATAAACTCCGAAAACGGTTCGGTTTGGGCGGTTCTGCGGAAAGAACTTCCCCAGAGTTTGCTTTCGGCAGCAATACGCGCTGCTTGTCTGAGATAATGAGAAACGCGATCATGTTCTTGTGACATAAGACTCTCCAGTAAGGTCATTAAAGGTGGTTTAATCCGATTCCACACTGCTTCTAGGTTGGGATCATCTTGTTCTCGCAGTACCCAGCGCAGTAAAACATAATAGAGTTGCAGTGGACGCTGGGCTGCAGTTGCTAAATCATAGAGACAATCATCTTTTTTCTGTAAGCTGGCGACAGAAACCGCTAACTGTCCGAGACATTGCAACCGTTCTAAAACTTGTTCTGCGGTTAACTGATTGGGTTTCGGTTTGGAAGAAAGTTGTCCTTCTCGAAGATATTGCCCATTGCCTAATAAAGGTTGTAAGGGAGAAGAAATGCCTTCTACACGCCCAAAAACATCCCATTTCGGCTCAATTTCCAAACTTCCTCCTAAAACAAAGGGAAACCCGATATCAAGAGCAAGAGACAATTCTAAAGCCAGTCGTAAGGATTTCAGTAAGGCTAGGGAACTATTGATTTCTCCCCAAACCAAAGGAATAATCACGGTTGATTGAATAAATTGGGGACGCTTGGGAAAGGCTGCGCCAACCACTTTATTGCCTCGAAAAGCGACAATATTATCTCGATAAAGTTGCCATTCATCAACCGTAACAGTTCCCCCTTCCGCGTTATTATTTGCCATTTCCTGTAACCATTTCCGCCAAATCCCTTTTAGTTCAGGACTTGACCCTTGCGGTAAGGCAAAATGTAAGTAAGTGGGATTTTGTTTCCCTGTTTTGGGAAAGTTTGCACCGACCACTAAAAGCTGATAACTCAACGCCGATAAATTGTCCCCTCGTCTTTTTGGTTCGGCTGCCATTCCCCCAGGGAGACGATTAGAAAAGGATTGCACCTTTGTTCCCACTGGCATTTGACTGGAAATTAATTTATCAACTTGGGAGTCAGTTGTTCCTAAAGAAGAACGTTGATCAGGTTTAGCATTAATATAAGTCTCAAGTTCGGAAAACCCTTGCCATTGCACTCCCTGAGACAAGTTCAGCAAACGTCGAACCGCCTCCATTCGTTCTGCTGAAACCTCAGTTGCTTCGGTTTGTCGCAGGGTAAAGGAATGTCGTAAAGCAGCTTGAATCGCTGTCATTCCTTGTGCCTTTGCTACCTTAGCTGCAAATAGACACCTTGCAAATCGAGAGTTGAATGGTTCTAAAGCGGTTCTTTGTTCAGGAGTAAGTCCAATGTATTTTGCTATTTCATCCCATGCTTCTTTTGGATTTAAGCCAGCATCGCAATAGCTGGTGTAAATACATTTCAACCCTTCTGAAAAAGCAAACTCCTCGGCATTAGTAACAGGATTAAGTTCTAATTTCTCGGTGGTTGCAACTGCTTCTTCTCCAACTTCTCTTTGGTATTTTTCAATCTTTCCTAATATTTCTGTAGGTTTATAACTCTTTGCTTTTTTGACTAATTCTTGATCAACAGCTTCTATTACACCATCAGGGTTCTGTTGAATCGCTTGATCACTAATAGTAATTCCCCATTGTTGAGGTTTAACTAACTCGTCCACATTACTCCCAAAGACTTGATCAATCTTTTTCTGCCATTGTTGAGCAATTTCTGGAACTAAATCTCCTTCCGGGAAATTCTCTCCAAGGAATATTTGACCATTAGGATTAATCGCCAGTGTATGCAGTCTATAGCTGTGTAAAACCTCTTCACAAGCCGCCAACAGTAACGCAGTAAGATAGCCTCGATCTTCAGATAGGGTAATTTCAAATAGCTTGGTCTCCTTTTGTAAGGCAACGGTTAACTCATTCTCCACTTTACGGATGCGAGTCTGTTTATCAATTCCCAGATCAAATAAGTCCGCGCCAATCAGCATCGCAGCCCAACGTTTAATATTCGGGTCTTCTGGTAAAAAGCGCATCCCGTCACTGGCATTATGACCGGAATGCCGTTCAATTAACCGTCGTACCAGTTCTAAGTCTTCGTCGGTTTTAACCAGTTGACTCACGCCAGCCCGTTCTAACTGTTCTTGGAGGAAGGCGCGATCGCGTGCTAAAATTTGAACTCGACGCTGATCTTTGTCCAATTTATTAAGATCATGAACTGCCGTTGCTGCTAAGATACAACCGCGTTTTTCTTCTGGTACTGCTGCAATTTTGCTTACTGTCAGAACAAACTGACAAGCCGAGTCTAAGTGTTCAGCTAAACTGCGCCCAGTACGAGTTCCATGCTGGGTGTGAGTGCTATGTTCTTGATAGAGTTTAGGGCGATTTTCATAAAAGTATTCTTCTTCAAGACTTTTGGGCTGGCGATTAAATAGACATTTCTTTTTCCTAGTCATTCCTAGATTTCCTCATTATTTGTCAAAACTTGCTACCACAAACCTTGTTGTCTTCGACTTGTCAAAGAGTTGAATGATGAGCACCTGAGCACCTCAATTTGCATTGATTTAAAAGTCAAACCTTGAACAAATGTGTGGAAGACATTTATGAATATGAACTTCCACACACTGGATAGATAGTCTAAGACCATCTATTTGGAACTACATGACAAGGCGATATTCATTTTGTCGTTCCCCTTGAATCGGTCGTTTCTCAAATTCGTAGCCTTGCTTCTTCAGGACATGCATAGTGGCAGAAAAGCGGTGGCTAATTTCCCAGACAAGTTCTTGGGTGGAGTGCCATTCTCCATCACTCATCAGTCTAAGCATACGATCAGGTAGGCTATCAGTCATGGTTATTTACCTCAATTATTAATCTGCATCTGTGCAACCAAGCCAACCATGCGCTAACCTATGAATTGCTACATAACATAGATTGGCGAACTAGGTTTTTACTTGGTTCGCTTTCTAGTATATCTTAAAAAGGTTAATACTGCGATTAAGGAGCTATCCCCCCAATGGTGTTTAATCAAATCAGGTATAATAGGGTTATCGGTACAATGCCTATAAGGAATTGAAACAATACCGCGATCAAGACCAGTACAGTTTGTACTCTTGAAACACCAATACCTATTAGGGATCGCAAGCCAGGGAACTTCTCTGGCTTTATTATTGAGTTGTGTCCGCTTCATCTCCCCGAATCCTCCTCAGTGTACTGATACTCTAAAACTGCGCCTTGTTGAATCATTACGATTTTTCCCACCACTTCAGTGATATCTTGCGTCATTTCTGCTGCATAAGCGAAACAGGCTAAAATATCTTCTCGTTCTAAAGCAGGATATCGGTGTAAAATGTCCTTAACCGTCATCCCCTCAGCCAAATCGCTGAGAATAGAAGAAACCCAGATTTGATGTCCTTTAATGCAAGGTTTACCGTGACAATAGCTAGCCTCAATGACAATACGAGATAATAAATTAGAATGGTTTGACATCTTTTGTGTCCGTGTTTTATTGCATAAATCTATCTTGTCTTGGAAAATAAAAAATGTCAAGCAAATCTACAGAAAAAGTGTCCGTACAAATATGAGTCGTAAAGGTCAATCAATTACGTTGTCGGTATCAGAGCAGGAAAAACAGCAGTTACAGGCGTTAGCAGAAGCCTTTAATTGTAAATGGGGCGATCGCGCCAATATTTCTCGGCTAGTGAGCGCGATCGCGCAAAATCAAATCCAATTGGTTTCTAATACGGATTGGTCACTCGATCGCATTCAAGCCCTCGATGCCGCCCGTAAAGCCCTCATTGATCAGGGAGAAATCGCCAAAGCCCAAGAAATCGCACGTCTTCTTTCCTCGCGCAGTGAACTATCTTCCCTCTTTCGCGCTGAAATTGAGCAGTTTCTTACCCAGCCGCAACCCACTTGGCGACAAGCCATTGATCGCCTGATTTCCCAACAACAGCCTTTTCGTCTCACCTATCAAGATGCGGCGGAACGTCCGTTTACCTTTAATGTTTTACATGGACAAATCATGCACTTGGAAAAACGAGAGTATCTGGTTTGCTATTGCCAAGAATCGGAACAAAACGAAGATATTGAACCCCTTTCCCACAATTGGACTTTACGCCTAGATCGGATTCAAGAAGCTGCTGTCAGCGAAATTAATCAGCGTTGGGCTAAAGATTTAGCGCGAGTTGCTGTCACTTTTCAGCTATATGGGGGATTGGCGTTTGGTTATACTGTCAAAACTGACGATGATTTTGTCGGGGAATTAGAAGAAGACTCCAGACAGGTGATTCGGAAGATTTTCAACACCTTTTGGTTTTTCCGCGATATTGCCCGATATTGGGAACAGTGTGAAATTATAGAACCCCCAAGTGTGCGCGATCGCGCCATTGAAAAAATTACCCAACTTGCTCAACGTTATAACCTGTAGTACAATGACAGCAATTCCAGAACAAAAACATCCGAGAGAAAAACAAGACCGAGAAATCCTTGAAACACTCTTTCAAGGAGAGATCACTGATCATAATTTAGCAGAACTAGCTCGTTTACGCATTCGCTATAAAAATTTTCCAGGAGCAAAAGCCTTACAAAAAGATTTAGATTCACTCCTTGAACAATGGAATCTAACGGAAGAAATGCTCTTTGAAAAAACTCGTCAAATTCATGCTCAAAGGAAAGTTTATCGCTCTGGAGAAACAGAACAAGAAGACTGGAGTTAATTTTCCTGATTGCATCTGATCTGATAAAAAAATCCTCCTTTACCTTTCTAAGTATTAATCAAAATGTCTGATTCAAAAAAAATTCATTCCGCCGTTGCTAATCTTTATAATACTTATCCGTTTCCCCCAGAGCCACTATTAGATGAACCGCCACCGGGTTACAATTGGCGCTGGAATTGGATCGCTGCTTATGATTTTTGTACAGGACGCAAACCCGCCCAACAAAATATTAATATTTTAGATGCTGGTTGCGGGACAGGTGTGGGAACAGAATATTTAGTCCACTTGAATCCAAAAGCGTCTGTCACTGCGATCGATCTGAGTCCAGAAGCGCTGAGAGTAGCGAAAGAAAGATGTCAACGCAGTGGTGCAACTCGCGTTAATTTTCAACAATTAAATGTAGAAGAAGTTCAGCAATTAGACGGTCAGTTTGAAATGATTAATTCTGTGGGAGTGCTTCATCATCTCCCTGATCCGATTGTGGGAATTAAAGCATTAGCTGAAAAACTTGCCCCTGGGGGCATTATGCACATTTTTGTTTATGGAGAATTGGGGCGCTGGGAAGTACAATTAATGCAAAATGCGATCGCGCTTTTACAGCCTGAAAACTATCAAGAAGGGGTTAAAATTGGTCGCCAACTCTTTGCCAGTTTACCCGAAGACAATCGCATTGTGAAACGAGAAAAAGAACGCTGGGCGTTAGATAATCAACGGGATGCTTGCTTTGCGGATATGTATGTTCATCCCCAAGAAATTGACTATAATATTAACACTTTATTTGAGTTAATTCAGGAGTCTGGATTAGAGTTTGTCGGCTTTTCTAACCCAAAATTCTGGCAGTTGGAAAGACTTTTAGGGAAAGCACCAGAGGTTTTAGAAAGAGCAAAAGCATTAACAGATCAAGAGCGTTATCGACTGACTGAATTACTCGATCCTGAAGTCACTCACTATGAATTTTTCCTCACCAAACCACCGCTTCCAAAATGGAATTGGTCAACGGATCAAGAGTTTTCAGCAGCCATTCCAGAGCGAAATCCTTGTCTAGAAGGTTGGGAAAGTCGGAGTTTATTTAATGCTGATTATGAGCTTGTGAGTCTTTCTGAAACCGAATTTAAACTCTTGCAAGCGATCGATCAAAATGCAGAAAAACAGCAAAAGTTAGGCGATATAATTAAGGAAATTGGAGTCAGTTTAGCGGAAGCGCGATCGCTGCATCAACAGAAATTAATGATTCTTAGCCCTAGTGGTAACAATAAAATGATTTAACGCCTTCCCATCTTTACAGTCTGCGATAAAATTACTGAGAAGTATTCCTACTAATCTTTAATGAACTCTGCAAACAACACAAATAATGGACAGCGCTGGCAACGTCGCCAGTTTTTGAAATGGGGAGCGACTGGGTTGGGGCTAGTTGGGTCTAGTTTACTCTTTAATCAGGTGGCTCGTAGCGCAGATCAAGTGGTTATCCCACCTCCTCCCGAAAACACTCCTCTACGAGGAAATGGCGTAAATCCCTTTACTTTCCTCAGAGAATTTGATTATGGGACAATCAAGCGCGAAAATGGGCGCACTGTGCGAGAATTTTATCTCGAAGCCACATCGGGTATTATTGACCTCAATACAGTGGTTTCCTTTCGCACTTGGAGTTATAACGATCGCGTCCCAGGGCCGACCTTAAGGGCAAAAGCAGGCGATCGCGTGCGTGTTATCTTTAATAATCAGGGAGGACGCTTCCATACGGTTCATTTTCATGGGATTCATCCAGCTTCAGAAGATGGGGTGCGTTCCGTCCGTCATGATGAGCAGGTCGTTTATGAATTTGACGCACAGCCTTATGGCGTTCATCTGTATCATTGTCATGTTGAACCTGTCACTCGTCATATCGGAAAAGGACTTTATGGGATGTTTATTATTGATCCGCCACAACCCCGTCCTCAAGCTGATGAAATGGTTTTAATTATGGGAGCCTATGATACCAATGAAGACGGGGAAAATAACTTTTATGCTTTCAATGGACTACCCGCTTATTACCATGATTATCCTATCCCCATCCAGAAAGACCAATTGATCCGCGTCTATCTCCTCAATATGATGGAATTTGAACACGCAGCCACCTTCCATCTCCACGCCAATATGTTCAAACTCTATCGCACTGGTTCGACGCTTACTCCTCATGAAGTCACCGACGCTGTAACAATGGGGCCATCGGAACGTCACATTCTCGAATTTTCCTACCAATACCCTGGAAAATATATGTTTCACCCCCATCAAGACTGGATAGCTGAAAAGGGCTGTTTTGGTCATTTTCAAGTTGTAGATAGCTGAAATCAGGGTGAGGTGGACTTTTTGCCCACCTCAGTTCGACTAATTGGTCACATCTGCAATTTTTTCAGCCATGACCGTCACTTCTTCTGCACTGTAAACAGGCTGGGAAGGGGGCATAATTGTCGGCCAAGCGGCTGAAATTTGTCCGACCATTGTTGAGAGTTGCGTGTAGGCTTCTGGGTTCATTTTTACCATTTCCTCAGCACTGTTATAGAGTAACTCTCGGGCTGTAGCAACAAAGCCTCTTCCATCCTGATATTCTGCGATATCCGTAAAGGTATTTCCCTGTAAAGCAATTTCATACTCAGCAGCAGCCGTGCTAATGAGGGTAGAAATCACTTCAGTCAAAAACTCAGGTGATTTCCGTTCACTTGCAGGAATAGCATTTTCTGCATTTGTTAGCACTGCCATTGTTTGATCGTAGGCTTGTTTAACTTGTGGTTTAGGTGCGCCACTGGCAGCAAGTTCACTGAGACGAGTCAAAGACAGATCAACTGGACGATACAAGCCGTTTTCTTCAAGACTAGGCGCAAGAGAAGATAGAATTTCCATAGCTGGGTGATCTAAGTGAGTTTGCGCCATTTTGTTTTCATCGCGCATATACAAGTCGAGTCCAGCGATGAGATGACCTTTCATCAGGCGAATATTTGTCATATAGTCAGCATTGCTACTAACTTCACCGCCTTCACCGCCTTCACCGCCTTCACCGCCTTCACCGCCTTCACCAGCTTCACCGCCTTCACCGCCTTCACCGCCTTCACCGCCTTCACCAGCTTCTCCACC
>CAYXDG010000046.1:0-13545 GCA_964463655.1 uncultured Dactylococcopsis sp. | reverse complement strand
CTTCACCGCCTTCACCGCCTTCACCGCCTTCACCGCCTTCACCAGCTTCTCCACCGTAGGGGTCATAAGGAGTAAAGCCTTCACCGCCTTCACCCTCTTCACCACCTTGAGTAATCAACTGACTAACTTCTTCAGAAGGTGTTGCCTCTGTTGCATTAGTGGGCGCACTCACAGCACAAGTGCCAGCAAGAACGTAAGCTCCGATACCAACCCAAAGTTTAACTTTTTGACTCATCTGATCTCTTCCTTAATTAAGAATTGTTTTCAAAAGTGACAATTTTAAAAGATTATTGCATTTAATTAAAAATTTGACAACTCTGATGGCGCTTTTCTCTAAAGAAAATTGGTTGATATCTAAACATCGGTTAAAATCAGGTTTATGGCTTCATTAACGATTCTCGGTCTTGATCCCGGACTAGCGACATTAGGGTTTGGCTGTATCATTGCTTCTGATACCACAACTCCTCGATCGAGCAGCAGCCAGAAACTCAAAGATTATCAGCCAATGAGATCAAACGCAGTGCAGTTGGTCGAGTTTGGTGTCATTGAAACCCCTGCTAAACAATCTCTTGAAAAACGCCTTGCTATTATTTATGAAGATTTACACAGCGTTATTGTTGAATTTAAGCCTGATCTAATTGCGATCGAGAAACTTTTCTTTTATCGTATGGGTAATACGATCGCCATTGCTCAAGCTAGAGGCGTGATGATGTTAGTTTTAGGACAGACTCAATTGCCTTATGTTGAGTTTAGCCCACCTCAAATTAAGCAAACCTTGACAGGTTACGGCAAAGCGGATAAATCTGAGATACAAACTGCCATTACTCATGAATTGAATCTTGATCAGATTCCGCAACCTGATGATGCTGCCGATGCGTTAGCCGTTGCTTTAACTGCTTGGCATCATCGCTAATAATTATAGTGATTCCAAATAAAAACCATGTTAATTAAAGAACATCAGCAAATCCTGCACGCAAGCGCTGATAAACCCAAAATCCACCAGAAAAAGTTAGCACAGAAACGATCGCAAATACGGCCCATTCTTCCCCATGATCTACTGACCCAACTAAAATTAAATCGCGATAAACTTGAGTTAAAGCAGCGATCGGGTTTAACCATAATATCCAGTCTCTCACAGATTCAGGAACAACATCGATCGGGTAAACAATGGGCGTTGCATAAAACCACAAATTTATAATAACTAATAAAGTTTGAGGGATATCTCGAAAAAACACCGTTAAAGCTGCGCTGAAATAGCCTAACCCTACTGTAAATAATAGTTGAGGTAGCCAAATTAAGGGGAGTAAAGCTAAAGTTTCGTGAATTGTTCCAATTTTAAGCGCCACAAAAATGATTAAAATAATTAAGCCAAATCCACTTTCAATGAAGGCTGATAAAATGGGAACTAAGGGTAATAAAGAAAGGGGAAACACTACTTTTTTGACTAAGTTAGTCTGGCTAATGACTGCTCCTGCTCCTTGCATTAAACCTGTTGTAAACGCAATCCAAGGGAGTAATCCTGCAAATAACCACAAACCAAATACTAAGCTATTTTCTTCAGGTAATCCTTTCATACTGAGTTTAACTTTCAGGACGATCGAGAAAACATAGGTATAAATTAACAGTTGGGAAAGTTGATTAATCACTGACCAGAGATTTCCTAAAACTGAACCCTTATAACGAGCTTCTAAATCTCTTTTCACTAAAACTCGCAGCAGATCGAAGTTTAAGCGCCATTGCTTCAAAAAAGGAAATCTTTGTTTAAGGTAACTTAGTTTTGTCATGGGAATTTGCTATGATTGATTAAAGAACTATGGCTGTATTTAAGTATTATTTTGTGTTATATTTTTTAGTGGTTAACTATCAATCTTATGATTTAGTTGCTCGTTTAGTCGATCAGATTATGGTTTCTGAAGCTCGATCGCACTACTATTTGGTCATTGTTAATAATTTTCCCCCAGAAACATCTGTATTGCAACAATTAACAAGGGATAACATACAAATCATAGAAGCAGGTGAAAATTTAGGATTTGGGAAAGGTTGCAATCTCGGATTAAATTGGATTTATCAACAAAATAGTCAAGGGTTGGTTTGGTTGCTAAATCCCGATACATTCATTGACCCAAAAATGATTCCTAAAACTTTATCTTTTTTAGACCATCATCCTGAATTATCAATTCTGGGAACTGTCATCTATTCAACAGATAAAACGATTTGGTTTGGGGGAGGAAGATTTGATCCTTTTCAAGGTAAGATTATCGCCAAAAATCTCTTTACCTCATCTTCTCAAACCTCCTATCTTCTCTGCGATTGGGTGAGTGGTTGTAGTATGATTATTAACTTGAGTCATTTTTCATCCTGTCCGCAATTTGATCCGAATTATTTTCTATATTATGAAGATTTTGATTTTTGTCAACGTTATAAAAAGCAAGGTCATCTCGTCGCAGTTATTCAAGAAATTAGCATTATCCATCAAGTTTCTACCATTACCAACCGTAATTTTCAAAGCAAATTTTATCATAGCACTTACAGTTATCTCTTGACCTTAGAACGATATACCAGTAAGATTGTCTTCTTTCTCCGCTTGCTACGTTTGCTAACTTATGCTTCATTATTATTATTGATCAAACCCGCGATCGCCTTTGGTAAAATAACAGGAACATGGTACTATTTTAAACAGAAGTTTTCCTGATGTTGACTCCTCTCCTTATTAATTGTTCCTTCCTCATTTCTAAACCAACTGGACTCTCAACTTATACCCAGAACATTTTACCATTTCTATCTCCTTTAAACCCAACCCTACTGATTTCAAAAGCGATCGCAGATTTTAATCATTATCCAATTCCTGATAATTTAACTCCAAAACAAGGCTCGATCGGGCATTTTCGTCGTCTAATTTTGACACAGCAGAAAATTCCAAAAATCTATCAAGAATTAAACGCTAACTTACTCTTTTCTCCTATTCCAGAAGCGCCGCTTTATTCTCGTTGTCGCTATGTAGTAACAGTTCATGATCTGATTCCGTTACGGTATCCTAAATGGACTTCTCCCTTAACCCCCTACTTTCGTTTTTACATTCCCCAAGTCTTAAATCAAGCAGACCATATTATCTGTAATTCTCAAGCAACGGCTGATGATATCATTAACTTTTGGGGAGTTTCTGCAAAGAAAATTACACCGATTTTATTAGGTTACGATCAACAGCATTTTCTTCCCAGTGCTTCTCAACCAGACTATCATTATTTTCTGCATTTAGGAAGACATGATCCTCATAAAAATGTCGATCGCATTCTCAAAGCCTTTGCTAAGTTTCCAGACACCAGTTATCAGCTTTTATTAGCAGGTTCACCCGATCAACGTTATACCCCAAAACTGCAAAAACTTGCTTTAGAATTAGGATTGCACGATCGCGTTCAGTTCCTTAATTATATCCCCTACAGCCAACTTCCTGATCTGATTAGAAGTGCAACTGCTTTAGTTTTTCCGAGTCTTTGGGAAGGCTTTGGTTTACCTGTTTTAGAAGCAATGGCTTGTGGAACACCTGTCATTACATCTAACTGTTCTTCTCTTCCAGAAGTGGCTGCAGATGCTGCCATTTTAATTAATCCTACAAACATTGATCAACTGACGGATAGTATGATCACTTTAGGGACAGATTCTCAGACGCGATCGCATTTCCGAGAAAAAGGATTAAACCGCGCTTCTCAGTTTAGCTGGGAAAAAACAGGACAAGCAACCGTCGAAGTGCTTCAACAATGCTTAACAAATTAATATTTCTTAAGTTAAAGTTTTGTAATAGTTCAATTTCATATAGTATAGCGCTACGTGCTTATATTAGGACATTTCCCGAACGGTGGGAGTGCGACCGTCTCGGTCGCTACTATTCTCCAGAACGTCCTAACCTGATTTTGTAGCGCTATAACTCTCACTCTTGTACATGATCCGTTGCCAAACAAGAACTGCTGTAGAGACTTATTGTTATCGCCACAAGATAACCTTTCATAAAAGGAAAAATCATCTTTCAGAAGAAATACATTTAAATCTGATAGGAATATCACATTGAATATTTAGAAATAATGAGGGAATTTTATCAAAGCAAGCTGAAAACATTTAGATAATAAATTTCTTTTGATTTCCACTATGGGTGGTTTTTGTTCGCTCAGAAATTTAGAATTAGTTGCATTGACTATTAAATCAATTAGCCGTTGCTTATCAAGTGTAAAAGTTATCATTCTTTAAATGTGATTTTATTCTTTGAATTCAATTAATAAGTTGCTAGTGTATTTGTATTGATTTCAAACTATTCAAAGGTTTAGATCAATGAGACGTAATTAATCAGGAAAAATGATGAGTCACTTAATTAGCCCAAAAATTGCGATCGCGACAGCAGTCACCCTCGGAAGTTTTATCGGTCAAATTGCACCCGCAAACGCTATTTCTCTAGGGTTTGATCCTAACTATTTTAGCCAACTCGATGCAGATGATAATGAGGATCGCATTGCTGAACCAAACAGTATCACATCAGTAGATATTATTTTAGATACCGATGGACTAGGAAGTGAAACGATTTCAGAAATTACTTATGAAATCAATGACACAAATTTTGAATTAACGTTTGATAGCGCTAATTTAGACCAACCTGACTTCTTTGCCACGACCACTTCTGATGACAGTTTAACTGATCTTTTGGAAGTGAGTCATAGCGGTGGTTCAATTACAGAAGCTGGTGCTGATGGCGGAATTGTCCTTGATACGATTACTTATACCACAGCAGGAAGTTTACCTAATGATGGCTTTAATGATTTAAACTTTGCTACCACTCAATTGTTAGATAGTAATGGAAATCAAATTACTCTCGATAATACCTCAGTTGACCTTGAAGGAGAAGTCCAAGTTCCCTTTGAAGCAGAAACCAGCATGGGTTTAATTGCAATTGCAGGATTTTTTGGACTGCGTAAACTGCGCCAACGACAGCAAAGTAAGCAATCATGAAGGTCTTAGTTTTCGGTTAGAAAGAATTACAACTTATAGTAAAAACTGTACTAAAAATCTGTAGCGGTAAAATGTACTGCTACAGACTTTTTCATGGAAATATGATTGAAATCTTCAAAGAATTTTGAGAGAATTAGAATGCTTAGCTAAAATCTTTTGAAGTTCTTACCAAAAAGCCTGTTGTTATGGTAGAATTTTTCTAACATGGATATGGATATGGACAAAATTTTTGATTAAAATGCTGGTGTCTCGCTGGAAAGTATCTCTCTTTGTTGGAACATTATTTCTACTAATCGCTAATTCCGTCACCCCGACGCAAGCGCAATCATCTCTGTATAGTCCCCTAATCTTACCAGTCAATGGTACCATCAGCGATCGCCTCTCCGCTCAAGATATCCCCACAGGAGTAGGTGGGTTTGCGCGAGACTATCAAGTCAACCTCGAACAAGGCGATCAAGTCTCCATTGATCTCAAATCGGAAAATTTTGATAGTGTGGTGCTTCTCATTGCCTCTGACGGAACGACTGTCGCCGAAAATGACGACGGACCCAATGGAACTACTAACTCTCTGCTCTTTACCCGTATTACAGAATCAGGGCGTTATATTATTCGTGTACAGGCTTTTGGGAAAACAGGAGGCGGAGAGTTTACCCTCAAATTAACCCGCTTACAGCCTGTGAAAGAAGATTAATGGAATGGGTTTATGACAAAATTGCTGATTAGCAACGATGATGGAATTTTTGCGTTAGGTATTCGGACGCTGGCTAATACTCTGGCGGAAACAGGCTATGATGTTACTGTGGTTTGCCCCGATCGCGAACGGTCTGCAACTGGACATGGCTTGACCCTCCATCAGCCGATTCGCGCCCAAATAATCGAGGATTTGTTCCATCCTTGGGTAACAGCTTGGTCTTGTTCGGGAACGCCCTCAGATTGCGTAAAATTCGCCTTGAGCGCTATTTTAGAAACGCTTCCTGATTTTGTCCTCTCTGGGATTAATCATGGCTCAAACTTAGGCACAGATATTCTTTATTCAGGAACGGTTTCTGCTGCAATGGAAGGGACGATTGATGGGATTCCCAGCCTAGCGATTAGTTTAGCCAGTTATACCGCTACAGACTTCGCGATCGCTGCCGAGATTGTGCAACAATTGTTAAGTAAACTCCCCACCATCCCTGAAGGAACGCTTCTCAATGTGAATGTTCCTGCTGTCCCCAAAGAAGAGATTGCAGGAGTCATGCTCACTCGTCAAGGGTTACGACGCTACATCGAACAATTTGAAAAACGCCTTGACCCCAGAGGAAAAAGCTACTATTGGCTAGCTGGAGAAGTCATTGAAGACCTCCCCCAACCTCAAGCTAAACATCTCCCTGATGATGTTCCCACTGATGTGGAAGCCATCCGCCAGAATTATGTTACCATCACGCCCCTTGAATTTGATTTAACGAATGCCAAAAGTTTTCTTTCTTTGCAACAACAAGGAATAAACTTAGTTGATCTATGAGTAATTCAGAAACAAACTTATAAACATAGTTGCAGGTCTTTTTTTCTGGGAGTTTTCATTAGCCGATATTTAAAGAGTCTTCACTTCATCTCGATCGCAGCACTTAAAAACAAGGCGCGATCGCGAACCGAACTCATTATCAATCACTTTAAAGCTGCTTGAATTTTTTGTTTCACTTCTGGAAGAACAACGCGATACATCCCTCGCAAGTCTCCTACTTCAAAGTTATAAGCCTTATCTTGAGGATAACGTTGTTTCACAAAATCAGGACGTTCTGCTTTTACGCCGTGACATTTTAAACAAGTGGCTTCTACATTAATTCTACGATAGTAGAAAGTTTCCTGATCCGTTGTTTCCCAAAAGCCAAATAAGTCGGGATTGTTGGCAAATTTTTTTAACGCAACGGCTTCTCTGGCGGTGGGTGCATGGGCGGGATTGCGGTATTTTTCCGCAACCTGTTTCACATCCCAAGGATTATTTTTGCTTAGTTGTTTGGCTCGCATTCCTACTGGTTTACATACTTGTTTGAACGTTTCAAGAGTTGGTTTTTCATCCGTTTCTTTAAGGGTAGAAGCGAGGCTCTGTCTCATTCTATCTAAAAATTCAATTTCTTGAATGGCTTCAGATAATTGTTCTGGCTGTGGTTGAGCATTCGCCTGATTCATTGGCAGCAAAATCAGACTCAGGGCTAATAAAAAGGATAGTAATTGCATCATGATTGATCTCCGATAATGGATGATTAATAATTGATTCTTCGTTCGTTGTTCTTTTTTACTGGTCACTGTAAATGTTGAGTTTCGCTTCCCTCTACTCAGCCTACAGACTAGCAAAATTAACGCCATTTTTAATCTCAGAAGGGGGATTTAATTGGTTCTTCTTGATAGAATACAAGTACAGCTTAAAGTTGGGAGGAAGTATGCCACAGTCATTCACATTGGAATATTGGCATGATGATGGTTGGTTAGTTGGGCGTTTAAATTTAAAAGGGATTCCTGGTGTGTTCAGCCAAGGGGAAACCCTTGAAGAATTAGAAGAAAACATACGGGATGCCTATAAACTGATGACGATAGACGAAGAACCAGCCCCAGCAAAGGTCAAAACCAAAAAACTTGTCCTTGATATATGAAGCGCCAGCAATTTGTTCGTGAACTGGAAAAAGCGGGTTGTGTGTTACCGTAACCCAGTGACGGGAAGTAAAGCTCCCATCCCACGTCATAATGAAATTAAGGATAGTTTGTGCCGTTTAATTCGCAAACAACTGAGTCTGGGAGAAAACTAACTTGCGATGCTCTAAGGCTCGGTTTAAGACCTACGTGCTTCACTTTTTTACCGCGATCGCGCTTCCATCTTTCACTTCAGAAGACGGGTTTAAAATAATGGTGTCTCCTGCTTCTAACCCCGAATGAACTTGCATTTGATCCCCTTGTTGGCTGCCAAGAGTTACTGTCGTAAATTGTGCTTGGTTATCGACAACGCGATAAACCCCAGTAATGCCAAAGCGTTCAACAATTGCTGATTCTGGAATCATTAAACCGCCTTTTTCTTGGGTGGAAATAGCAAGACGACCAAACATTCCAGAAATGATTTTGTTGTCACGTAGGTCGTCAGACCGTGCGCTTCGCGCATCGAGCGCAACTTTCACTATAAAGTTACGAGATTTGGCATCAGCACTGGGGACAATTTGTTTAATCTCACCGCCAATTTTTCGCCCAATTGCACCGATTTCGATCGCCACTCTTTCACCCACTGCAATTTCTCCGAGAAGAGATTCAGGAACAGAAACTGTAAACTCTAGATCATCCACCGTTTCAATGGTGACAATGGGCTGTCCAAATCCCGCCATTGCTCCCGCCATCGCCCCTTCGTGAGCTTGTTTTTTGGTAATAATACCGTTAAAAGGTGCTTTCAGTTGTCCATAGTCTAGATCAGCATCACTTTTTTCGAGGGTGGCTTGGGCTTGTTCAACACCTGCTTGAGCCTGTTCAATACTACTCTGTGCTTGCTCCATCTGGGCTTGCGCTTGTTCCACCCCACTTTCCGCTTGTCGAATGTTTGCCTTAATTTGTTCCATACGCGCTTGACTACTGGCTAAACGAGCGTTGGCTTCATCGAGACGGGATTCACTCACCGCACCGTTTTCATAGAGCATTTTCATCCGTTTTTGGTGCAGTTGAGCATCATTTAATTCGGCTTTCTCTTCCTCTAATTCCCCTTGTGCTTCTTGTATTTGCGCCTCAGCTTGACGTTTTTGGGATTGAGCCGCTAAATAAGCCGATCGCGCGGAATTAACCACAGACCGAGCTTGAGACAGATTAGCTTGCGCTTGATTCGTTTGTGCTTGCAGATCACGAACATCTACTCTAGCAATGAGATCGCCTTTTTGCACTCGATCGCCTTCTTCCACCAAAATTTGTTCAATAATGCCATTAACGCGAGTGGTGAGCGTTGCTGATTTTTGAGCGGTGACACTTCCCGTTAAAACGCGATCGCGCCGTATCGTTTCATAGCCGACGGTGGTTGTATCCACAGGAACTTTCACCGTTTCTGTTTCCTCACTCGTTTGGGAAGCAGCAAAATTGGGTTTGACAATCGCATTTAAGCCCCAAATCCCCCCTCCTGCGAGGAGAATCATTAAACTGGTTACTCCCAGTAAGCGTTTTTTCTGTGCGAGTTGATTCATTGATAATGTATTTGTCATCTTGGTTCCTCTCTTCTCTCCTTGCCAACTAAGCGCGATCGCATAACTGCAAAAGCTCCTGATCAATCACACGATAATAGCGAGACGTTCCCACTCGCCGACAAGCAACCACACCCGCCGTTTTTAGCAACTGCAACTGTTTCGAGGCGTTTGCTTGCTGTAACCCTGTCCGTTCACAAATTTCACTCACTTTCAGTTCCTCATCACAAATCACTTCTAAAATTCGCAGCCGTGTGGGTTCGCTCAATAACTTAAAGCGGTTTGCAAGAAACTCATAGCGATCCACTGTCACAACATCATTCATGACTTATCCTTTGACTGTCTTTAAATCCTTCTCCTGGTTTTGGGTTTCGGGGATGGGAGTGACCAAGGATAACCGTAATAAAAACAGTCCTAGCTTTTCAAACCAAGGAACGGCGGTGCCAAAGCGCATTTTAAGCAGGAAATACCATTCAAAGGCTTGTTTTGCCCAATTTACCCAAACTCCTCTTAATGCAGTAGCATGGCGACGATGACCAATATCAGGATCAGGGACAACAGGCGCAGCAATAAAGATAATGCCTGTATCGCCAAAATCTGCCATACAAATCGCCTCTAAACTCGGTTTCACAGCAGGTGCTTTGATTTCCCCCAATTCTCGTGCGATATTGTGCGCGATCGCCATTGCCATAGATTCGGTCATTTGACCCGTTTTCGGCGCACCGAGAGGAATCTCTGTGGTTTCGGGAGCAGCCAATTGAGTCACCACTCCCGCGCTATAGATAGAAGGATATTCAGGATGTTGATAGGTGTTCAAAACAGGTAAAAATCCTTTTTCGTCGGTTAATCCAGGGACATCTTTTAAGAATTGTGCGCCCTGAAAAGGCGGTAAAAACATGGAGTATTTAAACGGAAACTCCCGACCATCAGTTAATTTGATCTGGTCTTCTTTAATTTCAGCAATTTCGGCATTTTCTACCCAATCAATCTTGCGCTGTTTCATCAGTTCCGTGACCAATTGCCCAGAGTTTGCCATTCCCCCAATTCCTAAATGTCCCAAGTAAGGTTCTGGGCTGATAAAGGTAATGGGAACATCTTTGCGTTTTCCTTTTTTCCGCAACACAAACTCTGCTAACAAGGCAAATTCGTAAGCAGGTCCCATACAACTCGCCCCTGGAACCGCCCCCACTAGCAATGGACCTGGATTTTCTAAAAACTCATTCCAAGCATCACGAGCCATTTCTGCATGATGAGGACTACAAACCGATTGCGTATAACCTTCTTCTGGTCCCAATCCTGGCATTAAATGATACGCCAAGGATGCACCAGTAGCAATGACGAGATAATCATATTCAAAGGTAATGTCTTTTCCCACACTCACTCGTTTTTGGTCTGGGTCAAGGGCGGTGACTTTCCCCTGTTGCCAATGAATCCCTTTTCGTTTTAACAAGGGTTCAACTGGCAGTTGGACTTCATCTAAGCGTCTCAGGTTAAACGCAACCCAAGGGAGAGAGGGAATAAAGGTAAAGTTGGGTTCATCGGAGATTAAGGTGATCTCATGCTTGCCGTGTAAAAAATGTTTGAGTTCATAGGCTGCGGAAAGCCCGCCAAATCCCGCGCCGACGATAACGATATGTGCCATATCTTATAAATCCTTTTGTTTATACTACTATTTGGTCATATATTCACAGTAGCACGAAAATTATTTAAGTTCAACACTTGACTAAATCACTAATTAGTCATATATTTGTATATGAAGCGAAACAAACAACGGAGGATCAAGCACGATGTCTCATAACGTTGGTTTCTTAGACCGAATTTTACGCTTGGGTTTAGCTGGAGTATTGCTATTTCTGGGAATGAACACTTATAGCGGCAGCAGCACTGGCGTAATCTTAAGCGTTGCAGCGGCGATTCCGACATTAACCGCACTTGTTGGGACTTGTCCCATTTACAGCATTTTCGGTTGGAAGACTTGTCGAACACAATAAATCCCTTCGTTTATTCTTGAGGAGAAAATTATATGGTTACAGCATCAGCACAACCAACCGTGCGACAAATTTCACCGAAGCAGTATCAACAAATGGCTCGTCCTCCAAAATTAATTGATGTGCGGACAATTTTTGAATACAAGACGGGTCATGCACCCCAAGCAGTGAACTTAAGCCTCTTTCGCCTTTCCTTTGGCATGATTCCAGGGTTAAGACAGTTGTTGCTACCAAAATGGTTTCGGGAACTACCAAAAGATCAGCCTGTTGCTGTGATTTGCTTAACGTCTCATCGCAGCCCGATCGCAGCGAAACAACTAATTAAAGCTGGTTTTCAAAAGGTTTATAACATCACAGGGGGAATGATGGAGTGGCAACAGAAAGGTCTTCCCACCAGTAAGTAATCGTTTGTCGTTTGTCGTTTGTCCTTTGTCGTTTGTCCTTTGTCGTTTGTGGGAACTAAGAGATCAGTTTTCCTAATGACCAATAACCAATAACCAATGACTAATGACTAATGACTAATGACTAATGACCAATGACTAATAACCAATGACAAATGACTAATTTTGGAGGATTATTATGCAGATTAGTCGCAAAAATTTAGACCAGCGACAAGATTATATTTACGATACGATCGTCGTCGGTGGCGGTGCTGGAGGATTATCCGCAGGGATTTACTTGCAACGGTATAATCTTTCTAGCCTGATCATTGATAAAGGAAAAGCGCGATCGTATTGGATGCAGGAGTTACACAACTATCTCGGTTTACCTCCCGATACTCCAGGGAGTGAACTCTTGAAACGAGGAAAAGAGCATTTCCTATCTTTAGATGGAGATTTCCTGAATGGCTTTGTAGAAGATGTGGTCGATGAAGGGGAAACCTTCGCCGTGACAACCAAAGTCGGACGCAATAATAGTGTGTATCCTGTGCTGCGATCGAAGTATATCATTGTTGCTAGTGGCATTATCGACCAACTTCCACCCCTAGACGATATGCAGAATGTTTATGAGTATGCAGGATATAATCTGCACGTTTGCATGGTCTGTGATGGTTATGAAATGACCGATAAAAAATGCGGTTTCCTTGCGGGAAGTGAAGCCAGTATTGAAGAAATGGTCTTTAATTTAAGCTGGTTTACCCCTTACATCACCATCTTTACTCATGGGATGTTTGAAATTAGACCAGAATTGCGACAAAAACTCGAAGATCATGGCTATCCCATCGTAGAAACCCCGATTAAGCAATTTCTCGGCGAAAACCATCAGATGACAGGAGTAGAATTGACCGACGGTTCTGTCATTGAATTGGAAACAGGTTTAATCTCAATGGGATCAAAATATCACAATGACTATCTACACCGTTTCGACCTTGATTATAAAGGGAATAACCTGATTACCGACAAAATGGGACGCACGTCTCACGATCGCATTTTCGCCATCGGTGACTTGAAAGTCGGGTTAAACCAAGTCGTTGTCGCTGCTGGGGATGGCGCATTAGCTGCAACTCAAATCTGGCGCGACATTCGCAACGCAACCCCTCCCCGTCGCTGGGAAGAGAATTTATTTGCTCATGAAATTAAGTGAGTCGGTTTAATTGTGTACTGTAATAAGGAGTAACCGAAAATCAATGCTTAAATGGCGAATCAAAAAATATTCAAAATTAGCCAAGTTTCTCAGCAGTTAGGGATTAATCCCCAAACTCTTTATTTTTACGAGCGTATTGACCTAATTCCGCCACCACAACGCAGTAAAGCAGGTTATCGTCTCTATAGTCAAGAAGATATCGAACGCTTATCGTTCATTATTCGAGTCAAATCTTTAGGGCTGACTTTAGAGGAAATCAAAGAGATTTTAGCTTTAAAAGCAGGCGAGTCGTTAACTTGTGAAGCAGTTTACGAGCGATTACAGCAAAAGATTACAGAGATTGACCAAACCATTCGTCGGTATTCCCAACTACGAGAGGAACTTCTCCCTTTATTAAAACGCTGTGAAACCAACCTTGATCAAGATCGTGAATGTATTGTCTTCGATGAATTTTCCGAAACCCCTTGACCTTATACCACAGTATAGGGATTACTCTCTAATTAATGAGTGATTAAAAAGAGGAATCAGAACCATGAGTAGTATTAAAGCAGAAGTATTAGGAACAGGCTGTAAAAAGTGTCAGCAACTGGAAGCGAATGTGAAAGCTGCGCTGACTAATCTCAGTTTAGAGGGAGACGTTTCCCATACCACTGACCCGATGCAAATTGCAGAACGAGGAGTGATGAAAACACCAGCTTTGGTTATTAATGATCAAGTGGTGACACAGGGAAAAGTGTTGAGTGCTGAGGAAATTCAACCCTACTTGAAAGGGTAACTCCCCTATTATCCCCCCTAACCCT
>CAYXDG010000045.1:25911-28069 GCA_964463655.1 uncultured Dactylococcopsis sp. | reverse complement strand
CGGTGTCTTCTCCTGATAGGTTGCCTGAAGAAAGGGTAAACATTCTGATGCCAGCACGAGCCACCGCTTGACGTTCTAAAGCATTGTAGGCGATTCTTTGATCTTTAGTCAGAACAATCCATCCCTTCGCCCCAACTTCTGGAATCCATTCTTGATCGGTTGCACCTGCTGGAAAATGATCGTCATGGATTTCTACTTGCACTCCCGTTGATCTGATTTCTTCTGCGATCGGGTGTTTTCCCAAGCAGCGATCAATAAAAAATACAGTGTTTCCAGAAAGAGAAATCATGCAGCAAAGGAGGGAGTTTCACAGCGAATCGCTTCTTCTATTTTTTCGCGATCGCATTCATAATCATCGGCAATGGTTTGCAAAGAATCTCCAGCACGGAAGCGTTCTACAATAATATCTGTGGGAATGCCTGTACCCGCGATCGTTAGACGACCAAAAGAGATTCGCGGATCGATGACGACAAGGCGAGGATTATTTTCTTCATGAGAACGAGTGAAGGGATAAAGCGCAATGGCTAAGCCACTCTCATCAGGTTCAATCCTTTCTAAGTGCATTCGGAATGACTCTTTTAGGTTGACTTTACTCTGTTCAGAAACATTGATTAAATCGCCATAAAACTCTACAAATAAATCAACGCCATCTGTCTGAAATTGTTGATGGGCAAGAGGATGAGCAATTTTCATTTCCTTGTTAAGATAGTCCAGAGCGTTTCTAATCTTGGTTAACTTAACCTGATGTTCCTTCCGAATCGATCGCAGAACATGAATCTCGATCAGATTTGTGAAAGTCAGACGTAAGGGTTGTTTCTGCTTAACCTCGATCGGGGGAATAAAGTCTCGACTGCCATCACTGACACGATATTTGCGTCCTTCTGTCCAAGACCGAATCGTTGAATCAGAAATGTTCAAATAACGGGCAGCCCTGCCAATCGTATAATTTGGGATTTCTCTGGGGTCTTGACCGCCATAAATATCAATCATTTGCCCTCTTTTGTCATGACAAGCGCGATCGCCCTGTCAATAATCATGTAGTGCGGGCTTCTAGCCCGCTATATTGATTAATAATCAGCACTAAGTTATTTAAGGGTGGGCGGTGCCCACCCTACTGTTCAACAGATTTGATTTGAGGATTACTTTTCATTCAACGCAGCCAAAACCGCTTCATGCAAAGAGCCATTTGTCACCACGATTCCTCGATTTTGAAAGAGTTTTGTCCCTGCAGAAAAATCTAAGGGTTTCCCATACATATCGCTGGTGCGTCCTCCAGCTTCCTCCACAACGATCGCCCCTGCTGCATGATCCCAGATATTCTCCCGATAATCGGGTTGTTTTGGAGAAGGGAGTCTCAGATAAAGGGAAGCTGATCCAGTTGCCACTGCGCCGTATTTGGCTTGGCTGTCCATACGCAGAGAAGGGCTATTAATCCCTACTTTTTGCGCGATCGCGTTTTGCAGACTTTGATCCCCATGTGCTGCTTCCACACTTTCCACAAACCGCAAATGTTCTTGATCATCAGGAGAAGCGACTCGGATCGCGGTTAAATCATCTTTCCTCAGCGATCGCACTTTTGTTCCTTCTCCGCGCACTGCGACAAATAACAATCCTTGCTCATTGAGGGGAGGCGCTAAATCAAGACTGAGGGCGGGACAGCCTAATATTCCCACTTTCACCTCACCCTCTTCGAGTAAGGCGAGCGCGATCGCGTACTGATCCCCCCGTAGGAAGCCTTTTGTCCCATCAATGGGGTCTAATGTCCAAAAGCGATCGCTGGGTTCACCATTGCCATGATCAATCCATTGTGCGACATCCTCGGTGCTAGCGTTAGGAATTTCTTGCTTAATATATTCCGTCACTTGTGCTAAGCGTTCGGACATATCAGGGGAGCGCAGGGCGGTTGCGTCTTCTTCCCCGACAACAGGGTCATTGGGGAAGGCTTCAGCTAAGGCGCGACAGATAATCGCCTGTGAGCCAAAATCGGCGAGGGTGACAGGGGAACGGTCTTCTTTCTCGATCGAGTCTGGAATCTGCGATCGCACTGCTTGACAGAGTTTTGCTGCTTTGAGCGTCGCTTCGATGGCGATCATTACCTCTTTTTCGTAAGCCATATTTCTTCTTGGTTATTTGTTCTTGGTTTCCCCCTTGAAGAAGG
>CAYXDG010000045.1:0-25811 GCA_964463655.1 uncultured Dactylococcopsis sp. | reverse complement strand
TCGTAAGCCATATTTCTTCTTGGTTATTTGTTCTTGGTTTCCCCCTTGAAGAAGGCAGGGTCGTTTCATTCTCGGAGAAATCCTCTTCTGGTGGGGAGATGGGGAGATAGGGAGAGAGGGAATTAGGGAGAGAGTGGGAAAGTGAGATCGGGAGAACCCCCCAATCCCACTTTCTCCCCATCCCACTTTCATTCTTGCCCCCGAGAATGAAACAGCCCTGCTTGAAGAAGGGGAGCGAGGGGGGATTAATCACTGTCGCGGAATGTCGCGATCCCAAATTTTGGAATAGACACGGCGATCGCGCTCATAAGCATCAAGGGTGGCGTGGAGATGATAATGAGTCTCGCTAGAAGTTAATACCGTGCGGGTTACGGTCTCCACTGACCAATCATCGCGCTTAAACCCTCTAATGGCTAAAGTTTCGCCCCGTGCAGAATTAAAATCATTATTGTGGAAACTATACCATTCTTTCGTTGTCCAACGCACCTTTAGATTAATATCCTCAAGGCGATAAGTTCCCTCATCCTTAATCACCTCCAAGGTGGACTCATCTTTTGCCAAATCTCGAATCACTGTCCAACGCAGATTCATTGGCTCTAACATCGTTTTTTCGGGGGGAGGAGAGCCTTCTGGTTTGTCAAAAGGAGGAAGATTTTCATCTATTTGGCGAGGCTCTCTGATGGGAAGAGTCAGGGAACTGAGTCCTGTGTAAATGCTTAATCGCGTTGCTTTGGGGGGAAGCCATGCTAGGGGCCAGTAAGAAGTAGAAATCGCTACGCGGAAGCGATGACCTGCGAGGAAACTGTGAGCGACATCATTGAGTTGAACCTGGACACGATAGGTTTTTTTCGGTTCTAAAAGTTCAGGGGTTTCATAGCTGTTGCGATGGGTGAGATTAAGTAAGCCATAAGTGACCCGCGTTGCTTTGTCATCTGGGGCGACATCCGATAACCGCACCGCAACCATGGCAACAGGTTGGTTTGAGGATAATTCTAATTCAACCACAGGAGCGCCCAGAATCTCCAAGCGTTCTGTGAGGGGGGCGCTATCGAAAATTAATGATCCGCCGTCTTCCTCGCGCTGGTCATGGGGTAAATCTGGGGGAGCGCTGTAGGAACACCATTTTCCAGCGAATAATCCCACACTCAAAGGGGATTGAATTGTCAGTTCAGTCTTGGGAATCGTTTCTTCAGGAGTGCCGAGTTGACGCGCACCAAGGGGATAAACTTTCTTTTGAATGTGAGAGGAGGGCCATTCTGGTTCGGCGACCCAACGCCCTGGGCGGATTTTATACTTGGTGTTAGGGGGGACGCTTTCCTGCATCCAGACCCGCAACATCGGTTCTTCCATAAGGCCTGTTTCAATCCCTTTTAGCCATTTGTTCCACCAACGAAGTGCTTCTTTTAAGAACCCGATCGCTGGGCCTGGGGTAGCCATGTGAGGATATTTATGGCTCCAGGGGCCAATTAAGCCGAGGCGAGGGACTTGGAGGTTTTTCAGCAGGCGAAAGACCGCATTAGAATAGCCATCCGCCCAACCGCTAACCGTCATCACTGGACAGGCGATCGCGCTAAAATCTTCACAAATCGAGCCATGTTTCCAATAATCATCCCGATGGGGATGACGCAACCAAGTATCGAGCCATAACCCGCTTCCTTTGAGGCGTTCAAACCACATTTCCCGCCATCTGTCGCCAACGATTTCAGGATCAGGAGGACAGGAGTTATAAGCAAACATCACCGAAGCCCATGACAGGTTATCCCCCAGCAGACATCCACCCATATAATGCACATCATCGGAATAGCGATCGTCTGTAGAGCAGAGACTAATCACCGCTTTTAATTCTGGGGGACGACGGGCTGCAATTTGTAAGCCATTAAACCCACCCCAAGAGATACCAATCATCCCGATCGCACCATTACACCACGATTGCTGCGCGATCCACTGCAACACCTCAATTCCATCATCTTGTTCTTGCTTGAGATATTCATCGGTTAGCACCCCCTCTGAATCTCCACTCCCGCGAATATCTACCCGCACACAAGCATAACCATGACCTGCAAAATAGGGATGAGTCCGAGCATCGCGATCAATTGTGTGGTCGCGTTTTCGATAGGGAATGTATTCTAAAATAGCAGGAACTGGAATCTCTTCAGCCCCTTCTGGTAGCCATACCCGTGCTGCTAAATGGCAACCATCACTCAGGGGAATCCAAACATTTTCGATTTCTCTGACAGGATAGGGAAAAGATGTAACCGTTTTCAATGAGCAGTCTCCTCTCTCAAATAACCACAACACAAAAAAGTCCAATCTGGAAAGCCCACCCTACTCGGTTCGATGACTTTTTTCAGTGGGCATTGCCAGTGAATACAGCGATCATATTTTTGCTAATTATAGTCATTCCCATTAATTTTTGTCGTGCTTTGACATACTGTAGATGAAAAATGTGATTCTAGGGAGCAAATTCAAAGAGCAATTGTTCAAAACATTGTTGATGCTTATGCAATAATTCTTCTTGAGAGTTCGCCCCCAAAAGAACATCAGCCACCTCATAGCTGTAACTGTCTTGGTTGGCTAATTCTGAAAGTCTCATTCCCGGTTTGACAAAGATATCGACAAGGGTATCTGGAATTTGAGCTTGTACCGCGTCAATATCCGCTTGACTGGGAACTTTAATAACAAGCGCATCTTCAAACCGACGCTCGAAAAATTTAGCAGCATATTGATATTTTCCTTGTCTGTAGGGAAACTCAGGTTTATTCCCTAATGCTAAATCTACCATAATTTTGTGGTTAGGCCTTCCATCAACTTTCTCAAACAAGTCGCCATGAGATTGAGAGATACGAGGATTAATTTCTAACAACCCCGCTTTTTGCTGCTCCTGATTGTAGAAAAATTCCACATTAAATGGGGCGTTATTATAACCAATGTATTTCATAAAGCGTTCAGTCACAGCAATCATCTCCTCTTGGGCTTGTTGAGGAAGAGCGGAAGGATACTGGTAACGGGAGAATGTGGAACTATTGGGGTAGCGCAGGGAATCTACCACTCCATAAATTGTTACCTCACCTTGAAAGACATAGCCTTCAAGGGTACATTGTCTCCCAGAGATCACTGCTTCAGCGAGACAAGAGCGACCAATTACATTGGCGACTGCTTCAGGAAGATTCACGCACTCTAACAAATCATTAAAAGGCTCAGCAATACTTTCAATTTTGTCACAGATAATAGCGACGCTTTTATAGAATTGTTCGTCGCTGTTAATTTGAAAACTTAGAAAGGAACGAAAGGATTTAATCGGTTTAATCCAAAAAGGGTAAGGTAAAGCAATTTTTTCTAAAGCATTCTCGTCAAAAGGATCAAAGAGATTGAAGCGAGGAATATTGTCAGGAACTGATTTTTCTTGTTCAAGACGACTCCAATATTTATGCTCACATTTAATCACACTCTCAAGGGAAGCTGAAGTTAACCCCCGTTCTCGACAAAGCATGGGAACCATGTCGCTGATGGGAAAATCAAAGTATCCGACGATCGCGTCAACACTACCTTCAAATGCTTGCAGTTTCCGTTCTGCTTTGTCTAATAGTTCTTGAAAGGTGTAGTTTTTCAAACCGCGAATCTCTTCATAACGTAGTAACCCATGAAAGGTGTAATCAGTTTTCAGGGCCAGAGAGTTTAGCTTGACGAGGTTAAACTCGTCGAGACCAACGACAAAAATATTTTTAGACACAGTAAAGACCCTCAATCAGTGTTTTTCAGTCAATCATGAACCAACAGAGGCAAATTTCACGACGGATACAACGACAGGTAAACTTGATGATTTTGCTGCTCTTAGATTCAGTTTAAATGTTTGTAGCCAATTTTACACTTCCATCAGTTCCGCTAACCACTTTCCAGCGCCCGATCGCGCTCCCGACAGATTAAACTAGAGAAAACAGTCAAACTAGAGAAAATTAAACAACCAGATGACCACCGTTTCTCGCAAGCCAACACACCCAGAATTAATAAAAACAATCTATGATGCGATCGTCATCGGTTCTGGAATTGGAGGATTAGTCACCGCCACCCAACTCGCAGCAAAAGGCGCGAACGTTTTAGTCTTAGAAAAGTATATCATTCCAGGAGGAAGTGCTGGTTATTTTGAACGTCAAGGGTATCGCTTTGATGTGGGCGCTTCTATGATTTTTGGCTTTGGAACAAAGGGAACAACCAACTTACTAACTCGCGCTTTAGAAGCAGTGGAAACCTCCCTCGAAACCATTCCCGATCCTGTTCAAATTGATTATCATCTCCCTGATGATTTAGAAATTAGAGTTCATCGCGAATACAAGAAATTTATTCAAGAATTAATTAGTCAGTTTCCCCATGAAGCAGCAGGGATTCGCAAATTTTATGATGAATGTTGGCAAGTTTTCAACTGTCTTAATACCATGGAATTACTCTCTTTAGAAGAACCCCGTTATCTAACCAGAGTATTTTTCCAACATCCCTTTGCTTGTTTGGGGTTAGTTAAATATTTACCCCAAAATGTCGGCGATATTGCCAGACGCTATATCAGCGATCCTGTTCTCTTGAAATTTATTGATATTGAATGTTATTGCTGGTCAGTTGTTCCTGCCGAAAAAACACCGATGATTAATGCAGGAATGGTCTTTTCCGATCGCCATTATGGGGGAATTAATTATCCGAAAGGAGGGGTAGGACAAATTGCACAAAAATTAGTAGAAGGGTTAGAGAAAAAGGGCGGAAAAATTCACTATCAAGCGCGAGTGAAAGAGATTATCTTAGAGAATAAAAAAGCCGTAGGAGTTCGCTTAGCTGACGGGACAGAATATCGAGGAAAACGAATTATTTCTAATGCAACTCGTTGGGATACTTTTGAAAAACTTTTACCTAAAGCAATGTTATCTAAAAAAGAAGAAAAATGGCGACAATGCTATCAAAAATCTCCCAGCTTCTTAAGTTTGCATTTAGGCGTAAAAGCAGATATTATTTCTGAGGAAACAGACTGTCATCATATCCTTTTAGAAAATTGGGAAACAATGGAAGACCCAGAAGGAACAATTTTTCTTTCCATTCCTACTTTATTAGACCCCAGTTTAGCGCCAGAAGGTTATCATATTTTTCATACCTTTACGCCTCATTGGATTCAAGATTGGGAAGGATTATCCCCACAGGATTATGAAGAGAAAAAGGAACAAGCAGCCACAAGAATCATACAACGGTTAGAAAAAATCTTCCCTGGTTTAGAAGCAGCACTAGACTATCAAGAAGTGGGAACACCGCGCACTCATCGCCGTTTTTTAGGACGAGAAGATGGCACTTATGGCCCGATTCCTCAGAAAAAATTAATGGGATTATTAGCAATGCCCTTTAATCAAACGACGATTTCTGGGTTATATTGTGTGGGAGATAGTACGTTTCCAGGACAAGGTTTAAATGCGGTTGCATTTTCTGGGTTTGCTTGCGCTCATCGGGTAGCTGTTGACTTAGGATTTTAATCAGCGCATCTTGCAGCGATCGAGTTACCTTGGGATGATTAACCAAATCGCTCGTCGCGCCCTAAATTTATTCGATTGACTCACCAAACCAAAATTTTAACTGTGTTTGTGCTTTCTCTTTATGTTCTGGTTTAATATGAGCAGCAACCGCCACAAATGCAGAAGTTAACCCCACTAAATCATCACTATAACCAACCCCAGAAGCAAAATCTGGAATCGCATCGATCGGGATAACAAAATAACTCAGCGCACTCATAATAACAGTCTTTGCCCAGAAAGGAGTATCCGAGTCAATTAAACAGTAATAGAGCGTGAGTGCTTTTTCAATCAGTTGTTTTCCAGCGATGAGAGCATAACGTTTAATTTTTTCCCAAAACGACTCTCGATCGAACTGCTGCTCATTAGGATAATCATTCATGAGGTTTTAGAGATTACAATAACTTCCTATTCTCAGATTATAGCAAAGTCGAGAATACAGCCAGATGTAACGGTCTATGGTATGATTTCAATTAATCAAAATGAGGGGAATCGGTTAAGGTGGGCAAGACCCACCCTACCGTTAATTTATGCCGTGCCACGTGTGGGATAATTCTTGCTTAAAACAAACTCTAATCCCCCTAATAAATCATCAAATTTAGGACGAGCAAAAGGAGCATTATTTAAGGCGATATAATAGAGAGTGTTGTCTGGTTTTACTAAAAAAAGTCCAGGTTCTGCAAAGATTTCTGGTTCATAATCAAAAGCAGATTTAGAAATATAAAGTCCCCACTCTTGCATGGAGTCTAAGGTTTGTCCATAGCCAACTCTAAGTTTATTTAATCCCCATTCAGTTTTGGCTTTTTGAGCTTTTTCTAAAGGATCACCACTAATCGCGATCGCCTCAACCCCAAGGTCTTGAAACTGCTCTAATTTTTGCTCTAAATCGGCGAGATAACTTTTACAAATTGGACAATGTACTCCTCGATAAAAAACAACCATTGTGTAGTTTTTCGGCTGTTGTTCCCTAAGCGTCCATGTTTCACCGCTTACAGTTTTCACAGTGAGTTGTGGGGCAAATTGATCGGGGGTTAGTTTATGAGTCATGATTAATTTGAGCTAGAAAATGCTTCGATTATTTAGTCTAGAGAACGAAGTTAAGAAACTCCTGAGAAACAGATGAAAATTTCGCTTATCTTCCTGTGCTATTTTAGGAAATCACGGGTTGGGTGTTCTGGGAATGAAAGAGGATAATAATCCAGAAAGCAATCATAATGATAATCAGGAGCATGATTTAGGGTAAAAACATTTCTAGTCCAATATATTCAGCAATATTGCCAGCAATTCAAGGAAAAAATGCTTTTCCTAAACTCCCTAAACTGGCGATAAAGCTAATTAATCCGGTTAAGAGTTCAGGGGAAAGAACATTCTGAACCCGCAAAAAAGATGATACTCAGCATCGTTTTATCCACCTGATAAGCGTCTCTCCAATGGGGGAGTAACACCCCGATCGCAGCATCATTTGCCCCGAGAAGAACAAAAGTTAAAAAGGCAAAGCAAATTTGTAATTTAATCCGTAAATCACTGTTATCAAGCTCTAAGTTATCTGCTAAGATAGCCATTGCACGCCCTAGAAAAATTTAACCCTTTTTAGAAGAGTGGTATGATCAAAAAATAAAAAGTCGATCGCGTTCCCCTCTGGCAAAATTAGAGATACCCGACTACCAACATTCCTGTAGAATTTTGTAAAATATTTTAAGTGTCTTCATTGACTGGGTTGATGAAGAACTTTGTTATGACTCACACTGTTTGATATTTAGGAGGTTAATCGTCTATGACCCAAGTAACCGTTGGTCAAAATGAAAACATAGAATCAGCATTACGTCGCTTTAAGCGTCAAGTCTCAAAAGCGGGAATCTTTGCGGACATTAAACGCACTCGTTTTCACGAAACACCCATTGAGAAGAAAAAACGAAAAGAGGTTGCGCGACGGAAAAAGCGTTTTCGCACCTAACTTAAAACATTTTTATGACTTCCCCCGCTTGGTGGCGGGGATACTTTATTAAGTCAAACTCTATTTCTGAAAAAATGGTCTTCAAAAATTTTTCCAATTTGGGCGCGATCGCGCCCACACCTAAAGCCATTCAAACCTTACAACCTCTTTGTGCTAAGCAGAAGATCACCCTGTTTGTCCCCCGGGATTTAGACAATTTTACAGGAGTTACCCCCTATGGAAAATTAAGTCAGCATCTAGAGACCATTTGGTCGCAGTATCAGGGGATCATCTTCGTGATGGCGACAGGTGCGGTGGTACGGTTAATTTCTCCCCTCTTACGGGATAAATACAGTGATCCTGCTATTTTAGCAATGGATGAACGGGGAGAGAATATTATTAGTTTATGTGGCGGACATCAAGGGGGTGCGGAATATTTAAGCCGTCTCTTGGCTCAGGAATTGGGGGGAAATGCGATTTTAACAGGCGCTTCTGCAAGTTTAAAATTGACGGGAATTGATGTCATTGGTCAACCCTTTGGCTGGCGAAAAGGAAGGGGTGATTGGACAGGGGTAAGTCGTGCGATCGCGCAGCAAAAACCTGTTAGCATCATTCAGAAAGTGGGATCAACCCTTTGGCGAAACTCTCTCCCCGATGACCATTGTTTTCAGTTTGAGGGGGAAGACACAGCAGCACAAGTTTTGATAACTGATGAAAGAGAAACCTTAGACACATCCATCCCGCAAGTGTTTTGGCATCCGCGAGTGTTATGGATCGGAATTGGCTGTGAAAGAGGAACAGCACAAGCAGTGATCGAAAATGCGGTTCAGACAACTTTAGAGAAATATAATTTAGTAGCAAGGGCGATCGCAGGCTTAGCGACCATTGACCTGAAAGCAGACGAAACAGGATTGTTAGCCTTCGCAGCAGCAGAAAATTATCCTCTCCAAACCTACCGCGCAACGGAGTTAAATCAGATATCTGTCCCAAATCCTTCTCAAATTGTCGCACAAGAAGTGGGAACCGCCAGTGTCGCCGAAGCAGCAGCATTAACAGCAGCTAACGCCGAAGAATTAATCGTCCCGAAACAAATCTTTAAATCAGACCAAGGCGCTGTTACAGTAGCAGTGGCGCGATCGCGCACAGAAGATACAGGACGCATAGGAGTATTATACCTCATTGGCACAGGGCCCGGAGATATTCAGCAAATCCCCCCCGCAGCCCGTAGCGCCTTGACCCAAGCGGATGTTATCATTGGTTACTCCCTCTATTTAGACTTGATTGCTCCCTTAAAACGTCCTGGACAAATCATTGAAAGTTACGCCATCACAGAAGAGAAAAAACGAGCCGATCGCGCCATTGATCTGGCAAAATGGGGATTAACCGTTGCGGTTGTTTCTTCTGGGGATATCGGTATTTATGGGATGGCTGGGTTAGTGTTTGAATCTCTCACCCGTCAACAGTGGGATGGAAAAAAACCCGCAGTGGAAGTCTTCCCAGGAATTACCGCCATGCAAGCAGCAGCAGCCAAAGTGGGCGCACCGTTGATGCACGATTTCTGTGCGGTAAGCCTCAGTGATCTTCTAACGCCTTGGGAAGTGATAGAAAAGCGGTTAACAGCAGCCGTTCAAGGAGATTTTATCACGGCCCTGTATAATCCGCGATCGCGCACTCGTACTGAACAAATTAAAATCGCTCAAAAAATATTTTTAGATCATCGTTCTCCTGATACACCAGTTGCCTTGGTGCGATCAGTTTCCAGAGAAGATGAGACGATCATCCTAACGACTCTAGAAGAAATGCTAGACCATGCGATTGATATGTTAACCGTTGTCTTAATTGGAAACAGTACGACAAGGGAATATCAGGGTTGGATGATTACCCCTCGCGGATATGAATAATAATTCTTTGTTTACTCGGATCAAAACATATTGTTTGAATAATTAATGACTCCTCAACGACTGACCCATCTAATAGATGAGCAAAAACCTATTATGAGCGAAGAATTTATTGAAATCGGTACGATTATATCTCCTCACGGTCTGAAAGGAGAAGTAAAAATCTATACAGAATCTGATTTTCCCGAACGATTTGAAACGCCAGGAAAACGTTTTTTACAACGTCCCAATACAGAAACAATAGAATCACTGACCCTTCAAAAAGGCTATTCTCTCCCTGGAAAAAATCTCTATATTGTGAACTTTAAAGAAATTACAGACCGCAATCAAGCTGAAGATTTACGCCAGAGTAAATTATTCGTTGGTAAGGACGATCGACCCCAACTAGAAGACAATGAATATCATGTTGATGACTTAATTAATCTGAGAGTTATTAATCAAAAAACGGGTGAAAATATTGGGAAAGTGATAGATATTTATGCGGCGGGAAACGATTTATTAGTGGTTGAACTCGCAACAGAATTCAGGGAAAAAGAATCTTCCGAGAATAAAAAACAAAAGCAAACCATATTAATCCCTTTTGTAGCAGACCTTGTTCCAATTGTCAAGATTAATGAGGGTCAATTAGAAGTTAATCTTCCTGTTGGTTTATTGGAGTTATAGCGGTGTTAGAATTAGCGAAAGAAATGCTGAACACTCAGGGAAATCCTACTTGATGAATGTGCGCCAAGCTCCTGAAACTCTCTGTATTTCAAAGAACTCCATCCCCACTTCAGCCCAGAAAAAAATGATTGCCAAAACCAACCCCTCATTTTTCCATATTCCGATTTTAACTGCAGCCGTGATTGAGGGATTAAACATCCAAGAAAATGGACATTATTTAGATACAACGGTTGGCGGGGGAGGACATAGTAAACTCATCTTAAAATCAGCTAAAGGAGTTAAACTGACAGCACTCGATCGAGATGAAAATGCGATCGCAGCAGCCCAAGAAACTCTCACCTTTGCCGAAGAAAATTCAATTAAATTCTATCACACTAACTTTGCCGATTATCAGCCTAAAGGAGAAACTTATGACGGTATTCTTGCCGATTTAGGCGTGAGTTCAACCCAAATAGACCAAGCAGAAAGAGGTTTTAGTTTCCAAAAAGAAGCGAGTCTAGATATGCGGATGAATCCTCAGCAATCACTCACCGCCGAAGAAATTATTAATCATTGGGATGAAACGACATTAGCCGATATTTTCTATCAATATGGAGAAGAAAGATATTCTCGCAAAATCGCCAGAAGAATCCTGCAAAAGCGACCGTTTCACACCACAACTGAACTCGCCAGCGCGATCGCCCTTTGTTTTCCGCCCAACAAGCGCTATGGTAGGATTCACCCAGCTACTCGTGTCTTTCAAGCACTCCGCATCGCCGTTAACAACGAACTGGACAGCTTAAAAACCTTTCTAGAATCCTCTCCCCATTGGCTTAACCCCGAAGGAAGACTGGTGATCATCAGTTTTCATAGTTTAGAAGACCGTCTGGTTAAGCACAGCTTTCGGGAGCATCCTGATTTAAAAATTATTACCAAGAAACCCATCACCGCCACCGAGGAAGAAAATCGCCAAAATCCCCGCGCTCGCTCTGCTAAGCTAAGAGTAGCCGAAAAAGAACTCTCCTAATTTTAAGATTTGTTAAACTTTCCTTAAACTAAAAAGTATCAAATAAAGAGCGGACTGTGTTAACATCTGGAGTAATATTAAATTTAATTTAGATATTGAGCCAATGAGCAAGGTTTTGGTGCTAAACGCCTCCTACGAACCGCTCAACCTCACCAGTTGGCGACGAGCGGTGGTTTTGTTGCTCAAAGGGAAGGCAGAACAACTGGAATATAATGGGAAACTGATTTACACAGACTTCCCCTTACCGACAGTCATTCGGTTGCGGTATTATGTCCGAGTGCCTTATAAAGAAATACCTTTGACTCGTCGAAATATTCTAGAACGAGATAGCCATCGTTGCCAATACTGTGGCTACAAAGGAGACCAACTGACCCTTGATCATGTCATTCCTCGTTCTCGCGGAGGCGGAGACACATGGGAAAATATGGTAGCCGCTTGTGTGCGCTGTAATGTCAAAAAAGGGAGTCGCACCCCAAAAGAAGCCCAAATGCCTTTATCGCGTCCGCCCCGCCGCCCCTACAGTAGTTTACATTTTGAACTGGCTAGGCATATTCAAGGGGAACGAAATCAAGAATGGCGTAAATATGTCATTGGGATTCAGGAGAAGGAGGAAGCGGTGCAGTATCAAAAAAAGAATGTAACATAAGTGCCAGAATCAAATCAAGTTGTTGACTTGTCTTTTTCCGCAAGGGCAAGTCACAATATAGGAACGTCCAATTAATTAATCGCGATCTTTATCCCGCTCGATAATTTGGTGATTGATTGTAATATCATGGTTGAATCTAATGTCATCTAATCTCGTTACTCCTAGCAATGCTCATCACGACCAAGCCAATGGTAGTAGCCTTAAAGCAGAGGAAAGTCCAGAAGTCAATCAAACCTCGACTTCTGACCAGTCAAACGTGACTCAACAGCCAATTAATGCAGATGTTTCCCTAAACCAAATTATAGAAGCCCTCAAACAAACTTTAGACCGTCATCGCGGGGAAAGGCAACTGGTGATTATCCAAGACTTTCCAGACCCTGATGCGCTCTCTAGTGCTTGGGCGTACCAACTGATCGCTCAAAAATATGATATTCAATGTGAGATTGTTTATGCGGGCATTTTGTCCCATCAAGAAAATATTGCTTTAGTGAAGTTAACGGGGTTACCCGCAAAGCGCTGGGGGATTCAAACGCTTAAAGAAAGAGATTTATCAGTTTATCAGGGATGTGTTTTAATTGATACACAAGGGACAACCAGCCAGTTAATGCCCTTAGTAAGAGAGCAAGAGTTGCCCGTTGTGGTCATTATTGACCACCACAGCGACCAAGGAGAAGCCAAAGCGGAATTTGTCGATTTACGGAATCAAACTAGGGCAACAGCGACGATTCTTACTCAGTATATTCAAGCAGGTCTCTTAAAATTTAATACCAGCAATAATAAGCACGTTAAACTGGCGACTGCACTGATGCACGGGCTGCGATCGGACACAAATCGCCTGATGCAAGCGCAAGAAGAAGACTTTTTAGCTGCTGCGTTTTTGAGTCGGTTTTATGATGTTCAGTTGTTAAACGCAGTTCTCCAAACCTCGCGATCGAAGCGCGTAATGGATGTGATTGAACGGTCTTTGCGGAATCGTCTGGTTAAAAACAATTTCTCGATCGCAGGTGTGGGATATCTTCGTTACGATGATCGCGATGCGATTCCCCAAGCAGCAGATTTTCTTGTCACAGAAGAAAATGTTCATACCGCCGTTGTTTATGGGATTGTTCACAATGAACATGAAGAGTTAGAAGTGGTGATTGGTTCGTTACGCACGACTAAATTAACCCTCGATCCTGATGAGTTTATCAAAGAAGCATTTGGTCAAGATACTCAAGGACGTTATTTTGGTGGAGGGCGCTATATGGCAGGTGGTTTTGAAGTGCCTCTGGGATTTTTATATGGGTTTAATGAACATTCGGACTATGCGAAGTTAAAATGGGAGGTCTTTGATGCCCAAATTAAACAGAAATTACTGCGTTTAGTGAACCCAGAAGATAGTGTCATTAGTACAGATTAATCTGACCAACGGTCATCCGCAGGCAAGGGGTCGTCGTCTCACGGTGGGGAAACCACCCCCGCTTTCCTGCTCGAATTGAATGCCTTCGGCGCGGGCTGTCGCCCTACGAGCAGGGTCGGGGGCGGAGTACGGATGACTTAGAAGAGAGCTTTTCCTCTGAAATTGCTTGGCGATGGAATTCCATAATGATTGAGTAAGGTAGGTAAGATATCATAAATTTCTGCACCTTCGATATACTGACCGCCTTGAGGATGGTTAGGGTCATAAAATATCATGATTCCTGATCGCGCATGGTTGGCATCATCAGCGCCAGTATCATTTTCCCAGCGATAGAGAGAATCTCCCCCCACAGTCCCTTGCGATCGCCAAGCTAAATCTTGAAAATAGACAATTAAGTCTGGAGGAATCCCTCGTACACGCTGATAAATATTTTTGGGGACATACGCTTTCACACCCAACTTATTCCCCCAAGGGTCTGTGATTGATTCTAGCTTCTCAATCAGTTGGTCTCGTTCGCGATGATAGTCCGCAACAGGAATCACCCCTTTTGCTTCTCTTCCTTCTACATTCAGGAAAATACGTCCATAATAACCCCCTGTTCCCCATGCTTTTGTCTGCGACCAGTTCACCTGTGTTTTCTCTAGAGGAACAGGTGTTGTCGGGGTTTGTGTTAAGGTGAGATAACCGTTTTGGATGAGCCATTGATTTAAACAGAATCCTCCCATCAATGCTTGTGCGCCATGATCAGAGACAACTAAAACAGCGGTGTTTTCATCGCAGCGATCGAGCAATGAACCCACACAGCGATCAACATGACAATAGTAATCATAAATCGCATTTTGATAGGGAGAGTTAGGAATGTGTCGCGGATGCGTCTCGTCTGTATGTCGCCACAACCCATGATGAATGCGATCGACCCCCATTTCCACAAACATTAGCAAATCTGGATGATAATTGTCTAAAAGATTTAACGCCATTGTAAACGACTGATTACAAAGCTGATAGATATCGCGGAGAATGCGTCCTTTTTCATCTGATCGAAAGTTCGGGACATCAAACATATATTTTCCCACCCAAGCGGAGATTTGTTCCCCTAAACTGAGAGGATAAGTGTACTGTGTATCAGTGTTTGGGGTGAGGAAACAAGAGACTAACGCACCATTGACCAGTTGTGGGGGATACGTCCCTGGAACGCCTAAAACCGCTACTTTCCAGCCTAACTCACCTAAAATATCCCACAGACGAGGAACTTTGACAGCCTTACTGTTGGCGATCGCGCTAAAATTATAACTGCGATCGATGCGATTACGAAAGCCATAAATCCCCAACTCTCCTGGATCGCGTCCACTCATCATACAACTCCAAGCGGGAACTGTAATTGCAGGGATACAGCTTTCTAGTTTTCCATAACTTCCCTGTTTCATCAAACGAGAGAGGTTGGGTAAATCCTCCCGAAACTGATCGAAAATGAAGGAAGGGACAGCACCATCTAAACCAATGATTAGCAGTCGGGGAAATTTAGACATTTTAATTTTGTTGTTTGTTATTCTACTGATTGCCAGAAGAAGTTTCTCTGACCGTGCGATCGCGCCTTACTAGGACAAAAACACTGGTAAGCACTGTGATAAAACACAAAACATGAACGACATTAAAAGGAGTGTTCGGAAAAAACCAAGAATCCGTGCGGACAAATTCAATAAAAAAGCGTCCTCCAGGATACCAGATTAAATACATTAGGAGAATATCTCCCCGTTTCAGTTGCTGAGAAAACCGACGAGACAGCCAGAGAATGAGAAAAAATCCGAGAAAATTCCACAAAGATTCATATAAAAATAAGGGATGGAAGCGAGTGCTTTCAGGATAGGCTTCTAAATCATTGTAAGGGGGGATACGATGACGGGGATCGATGCGTAACCCCCAAGGGAAGTCTGTGGGGGGTCCATAAAGTTCTTGGTTGATAAAATTCCCCCAACGTCCGATCGCCTGTGAGAGAGGAAGGGTAAAGGCGATCGCATCCAGATAGGTGAAGGGAGAGAGTTTATTAATTTTTGTATATAGCCAGAGGGCGATCGCGCCAAAAATAAATCCGCCAAAAATATGAATCCCTCCATCCCAAATCTGAATAATTTTTACAGGATTGGCTAAATAGTTTCGTGCTTGTTCAGGGGGAGATTGAATCAAAACATAGTATAACCGCGCTCCCAAAAAGCCAGGAATGAGAATCCAAGTGAGCATATCCCATAACTTTTCACTATCTCCTCCCCAACGCTGAACCTGATGACTGGCGACAAACGCTCCCACCAAAATCGCTGTCATCATCAGCACTCCATACCAACGTAGAGACAACGGCCCCCACTCAAAAATAACTGGCTCAACAGGTGGATACATAACTTTTAATATAACCTAATTTTCAGCGATAAAACTCAACACCCCAATTTTAATCCTCAATTCTCAAGCGCAGTTGAAAATAAACTAACAGTAGAGTCACCATTAACAACACCGTTGCTGCTGCTGCTGCATAACCAAAATCAAACCGTGCAAAGGCTTCTTGATAAATATAATAAACCAAAAGATTGGTCGAATTGAGAGGCCCCCCACCAGTCACCACATAAACTTGTTCAAAACTTCGCAAAGTAAAAATGATAGTTGTAATCGTGGTAAATAATAACGTTGGTTGCAACCCTGGCAATGTAATATACCAAAACTTCGCTAAACTATCTGCACCATCTAACTCTGCTGCTTCGTATCGCATTTTGGGAATTGTTTGTAACCCTGCCAGAAAAACGACCATATTAAACCCGAGTTGTTGCCAAGTGCTGAGAAGAATTAAAACTGGCATTGCCCAAAAGGTACTATTTAACCAAGGAATTGGATTTAAATCAAAATTAATGAGCAATGTATTGACTGGACCTTGATTTTGAAATAGCCAACGAAATCCTAACCCAACTGCAACGAGAGAAGTAATTGAAGGGAGGAAATAAATCGTTCTTAAAAACGATCGCGCTGCGATCGTCTGATTCAGAAAAACCGCAATTATTAAAGGTAAAATCAAACTGGGAATCACTGTGGCAACGGTAAAATAAATGGTATTGCCAATCACTTGCCAAAAGTCTGGATTAACGAATAAGCGAATATAGTTTCGTAATCCTGACCATTGGATTCCTTCTGTGGTGAAACTCCCTGTTGTAAAACTTAAGTAAAATAGATAACCAATGGGATAAAAAACAAACACTCCTAGTAAGATTAGCGCAGGTGTTAGAAACAGCCAAGCCGTGATTTTTTCTTGTTGATTTTGCAAAAGAGGATTAATTTTTTGAGCTTTCATTCTCTTGTTTTGCTTGATATTCCGCTAATAATTGAGCCACTTTTTGCTGCATCAATTGATGACGGATTACGCCTTCATAAGTATAACGATTATAACCATTTTCAATGATTTCAGTTTTAATGTTATTCACTCTTTCTTCTGTATTGGGGTGAGTTGATAGCCAAACAGGGGGACGAGGTTTGTCTTCATTTTCTACTTGTAATGTTTTCATCAAATGATAAAGACCATCGGCTGCATATTCACTACTTGCTAAAATACGAGTACCCAACTCATCTGCTTGTCGTTCCATATCCCGACTGTAGTCGAGAACAATTAAATTAGCAGCTGTTCCACCATAAGGAATAAATTGAGTGACATTTAGGAAGAAATTGCCTTCTGTTACTAATTGAAAGCCATGAGATAAGACTGCATGAGCTAATTCATGAGCAATTAATCCTGCTAATTCTGCCTCAGAATTGGTTTTTAAAATTGCTCCTGCATTGATAAATATTTTACCACCAGGGAGCGCAAAAGCATTTAAGTTTTCATCCATGATGATATAAAATTCATAGTCAAAACTGTCTCTTCCTGTGTATTCAGCGAGGGTCATGCCAATTTCTTGAACATAGTCATTGACTGCTTTCTCTTCTAGTAAAGGGAGTTGTTTTTGGAGGCGATCGACTATTGTAATTCCAACGGCTGATTCTCCTCGTAACAGCAATGTCGTCGATTCTATAGCTGAGAGCGGACCCAGTAAACTACCAGTAAAAGCATAGCCTAATGCACCCGTAATCACAGTAGCAAACACATTTTCTCTTAAACGCGATCGCAGCCGACTTTCATAGTTTTTTAGATATTGATCAGCCAAGGTTTCATAATAACCAGCTTGAGAATTTTCAGGATTGAGTAACGCAAAATGACGAGCCGTTAAAGAAGCATTTAACCATTGTTCAGTTTCTTCATATAAAGAAAGTAATGCTTTGACAATTTCCAATTGTTTAGGATATCGAGAAACCACAGTTTCCAGATGAGAAATAGCGGACTCAGTTTGATTAAAATAAACCAAAGCATCTGCATAACGCACATGAGCCAGAATAAAATGGGGATGTTTCTCGGTAAGCAATTTTAAGGGACTAAGCGTTTTACTGGGTAGTTTCGGATCAATTTCTGCGCTTCCATAACGCCAGTAAACTTGTCCGTCTGGGGGAAGAGAAGCGGGGTCTGTGTAGGGTTTTTGGGAGGAGTGGTCGGTTTCCGATTCAAAAGGGGTCTTTGCTTTTTGATAAAATGCTGCTGCTTGGTCTTTTTTTCCAGCTTGATAGAGTTGATCCCCATCCATGAGGGTGAAGAGATATTTAAATTCCTCCGCACTCAGGTCTGGAAGCAGTTTATTAATTCGAGATTGTTCAGACTCACTGGTTGCGGGAAAGGGAACAAAAATTAAACTGAAACTGAGGAGTAGCACTTTCCAAGAGAGAAGAGTCTGTGTCATGATCATTTTCCTCTAGCTGCGATCGCCTCTCTATTTTATCCAGTTTTCAACAGCGCGATCGAAGAATTGTTTTATTTTTAGGTTCAGAATTTGGTTGGTCAATAATTACAATCCCATGCACATGATTTGGCATAATCACATAAGCGTCAATTTTAGTATGTTTAGAATGTTGGGGAATTTCTGCCCAAAATTGTTGGGCGATTTTTCCAATTGGGGATAATTCCATTTCATATCAAATACGGTTATGGGTGCAAATGGTGACAAAATACCAGCCGTTTGCTGCATAATTGCGATCGCGCAAACGAATCAATTCAACGGGATATTTGTTTCTGTATGCGGTTTTCCCACAAACGATGTAGAGACGCTCCATGGAACGTCTCTAGATAATGGGATGTTATTTACGCCACCTTATTCAGGTTTATTCAATCCCTTCGATGCGGTCTTCGGCTTCTTGATACAATTCCCGCAGTCGATCGAGGTTTTCCTCACTGGTTTCCCAGTAACCGCGTCCGTTGGCTTCTAACAGGGTAGTCACCATGCGTCGGAAGGAATTAGGATTCAGGTTTAACAATCGTTCCTGCATTTCCTTGTCTTTGATGAAGGTGTCATTCGCATCTTCATACACCCAGTTATCCACAGCGCCAGCGGTCGCACTCCAGCCCATTGTATTCACTAGGCGTTTGGATAATTCGCGCACCCCTTCATAACCGTGACTCAGCATTCCCTCGTACCATTTCGGGTTTAGCATCTTCGTCCGCGCATCAAGGCGCACGGTTTCGGATAGGGTGCGGACTTGGGCGTTAGCTGTCGTGGTGTCAGCAATATAAGCAGCGGGTTGTTTGCCATCTTCTCGCAGACTGCTGACAACTTTTGTGGGGTCAGAGTCGAAATAGTGGGAAACGTCGCTGAGACTGATTTCAGAAGAATCTAAGTTTTGATAAGTCACATCAGCAGTTTTAAGCGCAGACTCGAATAAGTTGCGATTTTCTGTCATAATGCCCGGATTATCCGCATCAAAAGCAAAGGACTTCCGATTGAGATACATATCTCGTAATTCTGACTCGTCTTCCCAAGAACTGTTTTCTACGGCTAAGTTGACATTGGACGCATACGACCCAGACGCATTGGAGAAGATACGGGTTGCAGCCTGACGGAGGTTAATTCCGTTTTCTTCTGCTTGCTGCATGGCGTGTTTACGGATAAAGTTCATTTCTAAGGGTTCGTCCGCTTCTGCTGCCATTTTGACTCCTTGGTCTAACAGCGCCATCTGATTGATGAACAGGTCACGGAATACGCCAGAACAGTTCACAACGACATCAATGCGAGGACGACCCAGTTCTTCTAAGGGGATGAGTTCTAATTTGTTGATGCGTCCGAGGGAGTCGGGAACAGGTTTGACCCCGATTAAACAGAGAATTTGGGCGAGAGATTCCCCATAGGTTTTAATGTTGTCGGTTCCCCAAAGCACAGACGCGATTGTTTCGGGAAGTTGTCCCCCATTTTCGCCGCGATGACGATCGAGCAGGCGATCGATCACAATTTTTGCTGATTGTACCGCAGCAGCAGTGGGAATAGACTGTGGATCAAGGGCGTGGATATTCTTTCCTGTGGGTAACACATTGGGATTCCGAATCGGGTCGCCACCGGGTCCGGGCATGATATATTCCCCTTCCAGTCCGCGTAACAGTCCACCGAGTTCGTTATCTGCAACAACTTGTTTTAAGCAGAACTCCAGATATTCAAACAAGGGTTTCATTTTTTCGCGATCGACCTTGGTATAGCCTAGATCATGTAAGGCTTGTATCCAAGGTTCTTTTTTACCCAAGTTGAAGAAGTTTAGTTTAGATACTTGTGACACTCGTCCGTTCGCATCTGCTTGGGCGTGAACCATTGCTGCAACGGCTGCTTGCACACCTGCGGTGATGTCTTGGAGGAGTTGAACATCACTTAAAACCCCTTTGTCATTGTTGCGATAAATCTCATCGAGATCGCGCCCAATACTTTCGGCGATCGTGCGGGGTAAGCCTTGAATCTCTTCTTCTTCGCGATCGAGTGACGCAATATTAACTAGGGTCGCGATCGCTTCTTCTGCTGTGGGAGGCTGTCCAATGACGTGCAACCCGCAAGGAAGCAGACGGGAAGAGATTTCCATCAGTTGCTTATACAGCAAACCGACGAGAGTATCCCGTTCTTCTGGGGTCATGTCTCCCGCATCTTTGTCAGGGATGTTGACATCTTTATCCAGATTGACGATTCGCGCCTGATCCATAATTGTATTCACAATCTGTACAGCGCGACCGTTGTCTTTTAGGCTTTGATAAGACCCAATAAGCTCTTGTAGTTCCTGTAAGCCTTTGTAGAGTCCCGCATTTTCTGCAGGAGGGGTGAGATAGGAAATGGTTTCGGCGTAGCTGCGACGTTTCGCAATGGTCGCTTCACTAGGGTTATTCGCAGCGTAGTAGTACAGGTTAGGAATGCTACCAATCAAGCTGTCGGGATAGCAGTTTCCAGACATCCCCATTTGTTTTCCGGGCATAAATTCCAAAGAACCATGAGTCCCGAAATGTAACACCGCATCAGCGCCCCAGACTTTTTCTAAATAGGTGTAGTAAGCAGCGAAACCATGATGAGGAGAAGCGGAACGAGAGAAGAGGAGACGCATCGGGTCGCCTTCATAGCCAAAGGTAGGTTGAACGCCAATGAAAACATTACCAAAGTGTTTGCCGTAAATCAGGAGATTTTCTCCGTCGCTGTTGAGTTCCCCTGGTGGTGGGCCCCAGTTTTCATGGAGATTTTCGGAGTAGGGAGTCAGTTTTTCATACTCAGGAACAGACATCCGATAGGCAATATTTAACTCTGGACTGGCATACTGCGCCTGTGCGTCATGCAGTACCATTTCCATGAGTTCTTTCGAGGATTCGGGTAATTCTCCCACCTCATAGCCGTTGTTGCGGAGTCCTGTTAAGACTTCGTAAATGCTGCCAAAAACGTCCAAATAAGCAGCGGTTCCCACGTTTCCTTTATCTGGCGGGAAGCTGAAGACGGTGATGGCGACTTTTTTATCGAGTTTGGGTTTACGGCGTAGTTTTGCCCATTTCATCGCCCGCTGCGCGATCGTTTCTACTCGGTCTTGGAGCGCGATCGCGCGTCCTGTTGCGCCATCTCGTCCAGAGAGGATGATCGGTTCAATGCCCCCATCTAGTTCGGGAATTGCAATTTGTAACGCCACCTGTACAGGGTGCAGTCCTAACTCGCTTTCTTCCCATTCTTCTGTGGTTTGGAAAACTAACGGTAATGCCACCATATAGGGACGATTGAGGCGTTTGAGGGATTCGATCGCTTTGGGATGATCTTGACGTGCTGGACCGCCTACGAGGGCAAATCCTGTTAATGAGACGATCGCATCAACGATGGGTAAGGCTTCTAATCCTTTGGCTGCGGTATCCCAGAAATACTCATCTACAGGTTTGGAGAAGTCTAAACCCCCTGCAAAAACTGGGATGACTCTGGCTCCCATTGCTTCGAGTTCAGAAACAACCGCTACATAGTGAGCATCATCACCAGAAATCAAATGAGTTCGTTGTAAAACTAGACCAATGCAGGGGGTTAAGGGGTCTTTTAAGTCCTCTTGAATGTCGGTGCGGTTGTTGTACCAACTGAGGTATTCTTTGACCTCCTCAAACATTTTGGGCGCGAGGGGATGCCAAATTCCCATGTCGGGATAGACAACGGGGTCGGAATATTTAACTTCTTCGTCTTTATTTTCTGTTTTCAGAACATATTTATCCGTCAGCATCAGGAGGAAGTTCTCTAGGTTATCCTGAGAACCCCCCAGCCAATACTGGAAGGATAGCATGAAGTTGCGAGCATCTTGGGCTTTATCTAAAGGAAGGTATTTTAAGACTTTGGGTAAGGTTTGCAGGAGTTTTAACATCCCATCTTGGAAGGATGCACCTTGTTTCTCCTTGCGTTTTCTCATAAACTGCGCGATCGCGCTTTTGCTTTGTCCCAGTTGCGCCATCGAAAAAGTCCCCAACTTATTCAACCGCATCACTTGGGGCATTGATGGGAACACGATCGCTGCATCTAATTTGTCACGGTGCGGTTGTACTGCTGCCACGACTTTATCGGCTAAATCTTCGATAAAGATTAACGAGGCAATAAACAGGTTGGCTTCGGCTATATCGTGCTTAAATGCCTCGTAATTCTCTCGATCGCGCAGTTCTTCAATCAGATAACCGCTAACCTCGATCGCAATATTAGGATTATTGGCATTAATCGATCGAACTGATGCTGAGAGAGCGCTCTGATATTGAGGCTCAAGCACGACATAGACCACCTTAACAAGAGACCGATCCCCGATCGATTCTGGTGCAATGTGGCGGATGGTGGACTTGACGTTAGTGAACATTCACTCTTTCTCCTTCGCTAAGCAATAACTTCTTGGGCTGCAATTTCCGACAAGACTCTTTCTTGGCGTACTCTATAGTGTTTTGTATCAAGAAATTGAGTCTAAAAGCATTAACTTAATGTTATTCGACATAATTTGACAAAAAATCAGGGAAATTCTGTAATATTTATTTACATATATTGAAGTAAACACTCTTATTAATGTAAACTTTTATGAATTAATATCAGATTGACCATAAACCCTCTGATCCAAAACGGATTACATCAGTACAAGGTAAACCCGTTTCTGCGGAAACGTTTTCGATCGCGTTTCTGGCTTCTTCCTCTGCTAAATGAAAGGTATTTAAAGCGATCCCTCTAACTTTAATCTCACCAAATGCACCCATACCACTAGCTAACATTTCATAGAGTTTGACAACCTCTGAAAGCGGGGGAATTTTAATCTCTGGAAAATTTCTAATCTCTGTTTGTCCAGCGCGATGGACTAAAATTAAATCAGTAGGTTGACTTCCTCGCAGTAAGGGTAAGACCGCCGTTGAGCCTGGATGAAACAGCGATCCTTGTCCTTCTATAAATAAGAAATCATTATCTGCTGCTGCGTCTAAGACCATTTTTTCCACCGCACCTGCAGCAAAATCAACTCGAATTGCATCTAAGGGAATCCCTTCCCCACTAATCATCATTCCCCCTTGTCCTGTGGCGAGAAACTTGGCGCGATATCCTGCTTTTTTGGCTGCTTTGACTAATTCTAAACTGGTGGACATTTTCCCGATCGCGAAATCAGTGCCAACAGTTAAAATTCTTTTACAGGCTAAGGACTGCGCTCTCGCACCGCCAATTCCCAACTCGGCGGGTTCTTCTCTGACATCCCATAACCATTGTCCTGATTGTAACGCTAAATCTTCTCCTGGGAACAAGGAACGGATCGAAGTGTGTAAGCCATTAACCACTGATAAACCAGCATTAACCGCTCGTTTAATCTCTGCTGTCCAACTCGCAGGAAGTTTTCCCCCAGAAGGTGCGATTCCAATTAATAAGACATCGGGATGATATTCGAGAGCAGCACTAACATCTGAAACAATGGGAACATCACGGTTAATTCCTCTGAGACTGGCTAAAGATTCTCCCGCACAATCTTTATCAATCACCGCCACAACAGTTGCTTCACTGTAACGTAAAAAGGCTAATCCTGTTTTACCATTCTCGCCACGAATTCCCTCATCAAGTAAAATCGCTACGCGATGGTTTACTGTTAACTGCATGATATTTTACTCCCAGTCCTGGTGATGTGTTTGGTTGTAGATATCCATTATCTAAAGCAGCACCTTGAAATGGATCATCGATCAAGTTGAGATGGCTATCTAAATCGAGATAGTCTGCTAAACTGCCTAAATGAGCCATTGCGGTGTTCCCAAGAGTTGTGTCTGAGTAACAACCATACATCACTTTTAAACCACAAGATTGAGCCGTGTAAACCATTCGCAAAACTTCTGTGAGGCTTCCTGCTTTCATCAGTTTAATGTTAATCCCTTGAATGTTTAATTGAGCCAGTCGGGGAATATCTTCGCTAGTGAAACAACTTTCATCGGCAAAAATGGGAAGGGGAGAGTTTTTGCTAAGAGTGGGAAGTTTTTCGTCTTCTTCTGTGGGAAGGGGTTGTTCTAGATAAGCAACGTTATAATTTTTTAACCAATGACTCATCACGATCGCATTTTCTAAACTCCATCCACCATTAGCATCAATGGTAAACTCAGCATCAGGGATGTCTTCTTGAAGCGCTTGGAATAATGCTTGATCGGCTTCTATTCCTTGAGGACTCCCTAATTTAACTTTAATCCGTTTCGGAACAGCGATCGTCTTCCAGTTTTCTAAACGCTTCTTTGCGTCTTCTGGGGAATTAATACCAATGGTAAGAGAGATGGGAACATTTTCACGAATATCCAGTCCTAAAATTTGCCAGAGAGGAAGTCCAGTGCGTTTTCCTAACCAATCGTAACAAGCCACATCGATCGCGCTGCGAACAGCAGAAGAAATCTTGGCTGTTTTGAGAATCTTTTGGATGCGCGATCGCCCGAGAGGGGTAAACTCTCTTAAGGTTGGTGTAATTTCTCTGAACTGTTTTTGTAATAAATTAGTATCCTGTCGTTTTTGGTTCCCCACTGAAAAAGGAACAGCTTCTCCCCAACCTTCGAGACCATCGTGTTTTAGTTTAACCCAGAGATTCGTGGTTTGAGCCGTTGTTCCCCGTGAAATTGTCAGGGGAAAGAGTTTATGGACAGTAATGGGAGTAACCGTTAATTCCATGCCTAAAACAGAAAGAATAATTCTCTAGCGCGATTGGGATCGGGAAAACGCGCCTCACCTTTCTCATTATGCCTGAGTGCTTTCATTTTCAGGATCAAGAAGTCTTGACCGATCTGATAAAGGGAGGATTCTGGGAATCAGCTGAAGGACATCGCTTGATTGATCAATTGCAAACAACAGTCGCTAATGTCAGTTATGTCTAGAGAAATGCCCCCTAAAGTTTGACAGCCTGTCTTTTGACGATCGCGCCGTTTCCCCCTTAAGCTGAAATTCGGTTAACCGTCTGAGTTCGCATGGGGCTAATCTCTTTCATTATCATCCTTCTGCTTTGGCAATGGGCAGCCCAAGGCTACACCAGCGTTATTTTACCGAGCGCGATCGAAGTCGCACTTGCTTTAAAAACCCTCCTCTGGGAAGGACGAGTGATTTCTGCTGTGGGAGCAACAGCTTTTCACGCCCTCACAGGCTTCGGGCTGGCGGTTTTAGCAGGGGGACTCTTGGGCAGTCTTGCGGGGACACAGCGCCGAATTAAACAAGCCCTCAATCCCATTGCAACCGCCCTGTTGGGGACACCACCTATTGCTTGGCTCGTCTTAGCGATGGTGTGGTTTGGTTTAAGTGACACCAACTCGATTTTTACCGTTGCTGTCACCGTGTCACCCATTTTATTTACCGCCAGTGCAGAAACGATCGGCACTCTCGACCCTCGCTTGTTAGCCGTAGCACAAGTTTACCAAATGCAAGGAAAAGTTTTGTTTCAATCCCTCTATCTTCCTCATCTCCTCTCCCAACTTCTCCCCGTGATGGTCACAGGACTAGGACTTTCTTGGCGGGTTGCCATCATGTCGGAAGTTTTAGCCACACCCAATGGCATTGGTGCGGAATTAAACACGGCTCGGGCAAACCTTGATACCGCACAAGTCATGGCTTGGATTGTGATCACCATTATCTTAGTTTTAACCTCAGACACGATTCTCAGACGAATCCAAAAGCGTCTTCTCCCGTGGACGGATAACAGTAATCAGTGATGTAGAGACGCTCCATGGAACGTCTCCCAGTGACCAGTGGATAGTAATCAGTGAACAGAAACCCACGCATACGGGAGAGGAAGACAAGGTGACAAGGAGAGTGGGAGACAAGGGGAGTAACAAATAACAAATAACGAATAACAAATGACTAATGACTGTACAATTACTCGATCGAATCACTCACCAATACG
>CAYXDG010000044.1:0-28224 GCA_964463655.1 uncultured Dactylococcopsis sp. | reverse complement strand
ATGACTTCGTATCTCAAGAAATTCGTGCAGCAGAAGACCCTGAGTTTGAAACCTTTTACACCAAAAACATCTTATTAAACGAAGGTCTCCGTGCATGGATGGCCCCGGATGACCAACCCCACGAACGTTTTGAATTCCCAGAGGAGGTACTTCCCCGTGGTAACGCTCTCTAATACTTTTATTGGCACTGGTCGTGACCAAGAATCTAGCGGTTACGCTTGGTGGTCTGGTAACGCTCGTTTAATTAACCTTTCTGGAAAATTACTCGGCGCTCACGTTGCTCATGCTGGTCTCATTGTTTTCTGGGCTGGCGCAATGACCCTCTTTGAAGTTGGTCACTTTGTCCCTGAAAAGCCCATGTATGAACAGGGTTTAATCCTTCTCCCTCACCTGGCTACTTTAGGTTGGGGTGTTGGCCCTGCAGGTGAAGTGATTGACACCTTTCCCTACTTCGTCGTTGGTGTATTACACTTAATTTCCTCTGCTGTTCTTGGCTTGGGTGGTATCTACCACGCCGTTCGTGGCCCTGAAACCTTAGAAGAATACTCTTCCTTCTTCGGTTACGACTGGAAAGACAAGAACAAAATGACCAATATCATTGGTTTCCACCTGATTATTTTAGGAATCGGTGCGCTACTCTTAGTGTTCAAAGCCATGTTCTTCGGTGGTGTTTATGACACTTGGGCGCCTGGCGGTGGTGATGTTCGTGTGATCAATAACCCCACTCTCAACCCTGCAACCATCTTCGGCTACTTATTAGCGTCTCCTTTTGGTGGTGAAGGTTGGATCATCGGTGTTGACAACATGGAAGACATCATCGGCGGTCACATCTGGGTTGGCTTAATCTGTATCGCTGGTGGCGTTTGGCACATTCTCACCAAGCCTTTTGGTTGGGTACGTCGTGCTTTCGTCTGGTCTGGTGAAGCCTACCTTTCCTACAGCCTCGGCGCACTTTCCTTAATGGGTTTCGTCGCTGCTGCAATGGTTTGGTTCAACAACACTGCTTATCCCAGTGAATTCTACGGCCCCACCAACGCAGAAGCCTCTCAAGCACAAGCGTTCTTATTCTTAGCCCGTGACCAACGTTTAGGGGCTAACATTGCAACTTCCCAAGGTCCTACGGGTTTAGGGAAATACTTAATGCGCTCTCCCACTGGTGAAATTATCCTCGGTGGTGAAACCATGCGCTTCTGGGACTTCCGTGGTCCTTGGTTAGAGCCTTTACGTGGACCCAACGGTCTTGATGTGGACAAAATCCGCAATGACATTCAGCCTTGGCAACTCCGTCGTGCTGCTGAATACATGACTCACGCTCCTAACGGTTCTATCAACTCCGTTGGTGGAATTATTACCGAGCCTAACTCCTTCAACTACGTTAACCTCCGTCAATGGTTAGCTGGTTCTCACTTCATCCTTGGTTTCTTCTTCTTAATCGGTCACTTATGGCACGCGGGTCGCGCTCGTGCTGCTGCTGCTGGTTTCGTTAAAGGAATCACTCGCGAAACTGAACCTGTGTTATCCATGCCTGACCTTGACTAGAGTTAAGGGTTACACTTAACAAATGAATTTAGAGCCTCCACCGTTGGTGGAGGCTTATTTACTTAAGAAGTCGCTGCGTTCATGAAACGTTACAATTATTGGGTATGGGTTTATAGCGCGTTAAGGCAAGACAAATGAGTCAATCAAGAAACCGCATCTGTATTTTAGGGGGAGGATTTGGTGGGCTGTACACCGCCCTACGCCTTAGTCAACTTCCTTGGGATCACCAATTTGTGCCAGAAATTGTCTTAGTGGATCAGCGCGATCGCTTTTTGTTTACGCCTCTTCTCTACGAACTGCTCACAGATGAGTTGCAAACTTGGGAAATTGCCCCCCCCTTCATGGAAATTTTAGCGGATACTAAAATTCAGTTTGTCCAAGGAACAGTCACCGATATCAATTTTGAGACGCAACAAGTGAAATTGGCTGATCAAGAGGATTTAAATTATGATAAGCTCGTTCTCGCTCTTGGAGGAAGAACTCCTCTAGAAATGGTTTCGGGCGCTGCGGAGTTTGCATTTCCTTTCCATAGTTTAAAAGATGCCTATCAGTTAGATGATCAATTGCGCTCTCTAGAAAACAGCGATTCTCCTTCGGAGACGCTACGCGATCGCGAGAAGATTCGCATTGCTATTGTTGGTGGTGGCTATAGTGGCGTTGAGTTGGCTTGCAAACTCCGCGATCGACTCCGCGATCGCGCTCGGATTCGCATTATCGAACGGGGAGACATGATTTTGAAAGCCTCCCCTGAGTTTAACCGCGAAACGGCGAAAAAAGCCCTAGAAGAGCGAGAAATCTGGATTGATCTCGAAACCACCGTTGAAAAAATCACTGAAAGCGAAATTACCCTCCTCTACAAAGGAAAAGCTGACCAAATTCCCGTTGATGTAGTGATTTGGACAGTGGGAACAGCGGTTTCTGAGTTGATTAAGAATTTAAATTTACCCCAGAATAAACAAGGTAAAATTAAAGTTGAGCCAACGTTACAAGTGGAAGGACAAGACTCAATCTTTGCCTTGGGAGACCTTGCCAGTTGTCGCGATGCTAGCGGGCAAGTCGTCCCAACAACCGCACAAGTTGCGTTTCAACAATCCGATTACTGTGCCTGGAATATCTGGGCTTCTCTGACAGGACGACCCCTACTACCATTCAAATACTATAGCTTAGGGGAAATGTTAGTTCTAGGAACCGACAACGCGAGTTTAACCTCAGAGGGAGTCAAGCTAGATGGAATGTTAGCCTACTTAGCTCGTCGGTTAGCTTATCTCTCGCGAATGCCGACCCCAGAACACCAGCTAACGGTCGGCTCAAATTGGATTACACAACCGTTCTCTAAGTTATTATCTCAGGTGTAAAATGTCAAAACCAAAGGTGATTTTTCTAGATGCTGTGGGGACATTGTTCGGCGTGAAAGGGAGTGTTGGGGAGGTGTATAGCGCGATCGCCCGCAGTTTTGGAGTTCTCACTTCCCCCACCGAATTAGACAGCGCTTTTTATGAAGTGTTTAAAGTGGCTTCTCCCCTCGCCTTTCCCGATACCCCAGCAGGGGAGATTTCTAAAAAAGAGTTTCAATGGTGGCGCGATATTACTAAACGCACCTTTCAAAAAGTAGATGCGACTCATAAGTTTATTGACTTTGATGTGTTTTTTAGCCGTCTTTATCGACATTTTACAACAGCCATCCCTTGGAAAGTGTATCCTGATGTTGTCCCCTGTTTAGAACATTGGCGTGAAGAAGGCATTGAACTGGGTATAATTTCTAATTTTGATTCTCGCCTTTATCAGGTCTTAAAAGCCCTTCATTTGAAAGAATATTTTAGCAGCGTTACTATTTCCTCAGAAGTGGGAGCCGCCAAACCCGATCCCAAAATCTTCCAAAGGGCGATCGCGTTCTATCAGGTATCCCCAGAAGAAACTTGGCATATTGGCGATCGTCAGGGAGAAGATTATGAAGCAGCTAAGGCAATAGGAATGCAAGGGTTTTTGTTAAAGCGAAAAGATCTGATTTTACCATTAAAATCAAGGGTTTAAACTTGTATTTTTTGATCAAAAAGTCCCTCCAAATTTGGAAGGACTCTTAAGTCGATCAGGAATTTTCCACCTTAAGTTACGATATCATCGTCAACAATCGTTCCGATCGCCGTTGCTACCAGTTCGTCATCATCGAGAGGGTTCGTTAAGGCAAGTTGGAAGGTTTCATCAGGTTCATCAATCGCATCATCTGCGATCTCAAAGCTAATCGTCCCAACACCATTGATAATATCGACTGTTCCTGCCGGGTTAACACCGCCTTCAAAATCACTGGGAAGAGTTGCATCCGTTCCAGTTCCTACAACAGAGAAGTCTAAGGTTGCATTGAGGGCTGAGTTAGTAATAACATCAAATTCAAAGGTAATACTGGATTCAGCCTGAGTTACAGGATCAACCGTTACTGTCCCTGGGGGAATCACTCGACCTTCTGCAAAGCCAAAGTTAATATAGTGTTCTAGACCTGTGCCAAAGACCCCGTTAGTAACTGCTGCTGCGACATCTCCATTTTGCTCAAGATAGTTCTCTTCGTTAAAGAAGTCATCGTATCCAGTGCCGTCTCGTCCTTCATCAACCCCGAATAGCAAAAAGTGTTCTAACGCGCTGCCAAAAACATCATTTTGGACCGCTATTGCCACATCATTGTTGTTTTCCAGGTAGGTGTCTTCATTGAAAAACGTTAAGACTTCACCTGAAACGCGACCTTCATTAAGCCCGAATTGGATAAAATGTTCTAGACCGCTATCAAAGAATCCATTGATAAATGCGTCTTGAACATCAGGATTATTACTGAGGTAGAAGGTCTCATTAAAAAACTCAAATCCAGTTCCACCTTGCTCAATACGACCTGAAACTTCCTCGTTATTCAAGCCAAAGGTTAAGAAGTGTTCTAAACCACTTGCAAAGACACCATTTTCTACGGCTGCATCAACATCAGGGTTACTGTCTTCGTACCCTGAGCTAGAGAAAAACGTTAATTCTTCTCTTGGAATGCGTCCCTCACTAAGTCCAAACTCGAAGAAGTGTTCAAAGCCGTCATCAAAAATACCATCTGCGACTGCACTTTGAACATCTGGATTGTCATTTAAGTAGAAAGCCTCATCGAAGAAAGGCAATAATACTGTTGGGTTGGTAATAAATGCCATTGTTTAGTTTACCTCACACCGAATGGTTACTAATTGAATTGGTTGGTAATTTAAGTGACTATTCATTTAAGTTTGTGTTCCCAGTTGAGAAGTTTGACATTAGGTTTTGATCACCTTTGCTCTCTTCAACTGATTTTCCTAGCCATTTAAATCAGGATTAAGCCATCTTTGTATATTTACTTCTATCAGGCAGCAGCAAGATAAGATAACATATTAGCTTAAAGCCACCATCCTGACTGGAGTTTAATTTCTATCTAATCTTACTTGCCTCTCTAATGGATGTCAAGGATTTTTGCCAATTATACAGAGGTTTGCTTAAACTCTTCTTCCTTCTCTGTTGATGATCTTGACCAGACCATTGGAATTAGTGGTTTAAATTTAAGTCTGTATTCACCTGAAACTCAACATCTGATTAACTAGACAAAGAGAGTTGCTGGTGTGTTAATAGATCAGGTATGGTAACTCTGTTGAGTATAGCGTGAAATAAGTAATGAGCGAACAATCTAGTGTCAAAACGGACGAAAAAAAACAACACTTTGATGACATTTATATGGAGTCAACTCCTGTCCCCTTTAAAGAACGGATTATTGATGCTTTAGATTACATTTCCGATGATAACAATCGGAAAACCTTTGACCGTCTTATTCTTCCTTGGTGCGAACAACAGGAAGGAAAAGTCATCCCTTATGTTGATCTGTGTTGCTGTTTTGGGAATACCACCCTCGCAATCGCGCACAATCTAACGGTAGCAGAGATTCGCAAAAATTGGCAGGATGCGGAAACAGCCATCAAACCCCTCAAACCCCGTCGTCTCAATCTCCAAACCACAGGCATTGATCTTTCGGAAAATGCTTTACAATACGGAAAAAAAGCGGGAATCTTTGACCAAATCATTCAAGCAGACCTAAACCAGCCCTCAGCCGAAAAAGAAGCACAAGTGTTGCAAGCGTTGCCAAAAGCAGATATTCTGGTATCGACGGCGGCTTTGGTTTATCTTGAAGAAAGCGCGATCGCAAAACTGATTCAGGCATTTGCCCAAGCTCCCCGAGAAGGCTATTGTCTGGTAAACTTTTTAAATCCCTTTGGTCTGGAAAAAGCAGACATGACCAAGCGTATCCTTCTAGAACATCTTAACTTTGTTGGCAGCACTGCCACTCGCCATCGCCGACTTTCTCCCCTTGAACAAGAAAACTATCCAGGGGAAGAATGGTCATTGTTAGAAATCTGGGTTTTAAAGCGTCATTGATCATTACGTTATCAATTGAACCTCCCCTGCCTTAATGCGAGGGGATTCCCATTTAGACTTTTATCTAGATTTAACTGCAAGAGTTAAATCCCCGACAGATCGCCATCACTGGGCAGTTTATTCACGGGCGCACCGACCGCAAAAAGTTTCTCTTTTGTTTGGTTTTAGCAGCAATTTAAGCTAGCTGTTTCAAGTTATAACACAGAACGCCCTAAAGGACGGGGTTTTAAACCCGTGATTTTTTGATAACAAACGACCAACCCTGTAGAGACGTTCCCTAGAACGTCTCTGGACAAGTAGCAAAATATTGAGGAAGAAAAAATATGAAATTGCGGGAGTTATTCGCAAAGGTTTCTACTTTGGCTAAGATTACAGGGTTTCCTTCTCTGAATCAAGCAATTAATGCGATCGCAACCCATTCTGGAAACTGTCAAGCAGGGACGCTATTTATCGGTTTACCTGGAACAAAGGTGGATGGAGGTGATTTTTGGCGCAGTGCCATGGAAACAGGTGCGATCGCTGCTATCATTACTCAAGATGCTGCAAAACGCTATCCTCCCTCCCAAAATGACCCTGTTTTCCCTGTAGAAAATATTACTGAGGTCTGCGCCCAACTAGCAGCAGCCTTCTATAATTATCCCTCTCAACAGATGAATTTGGTTGGCGTAACAGGCACTAATGGAAAAACCACAACCACACACCTGATTGAATTTTTCCTCTCTCAATCCCAACGTCCAACAGCACTTTTTGGCACATTATATGCCCGTTGGCAGGGATATAATCAAGTTGCAAGCTATACCACGCCCTTTGCAGTAGAATTACAAGAGCAACTGGCAATGGCGCGGTCGGCTGGGAATGAATATGCTGTGCTAGAAGTGAGTTCCCATGCCTTAGCCCAAGGACGCGTGAAAGGCTGTGAGTTTCAGGTAGCCGTGTTTACCAATTTGACACAAGATCATCTAGATTTCCATGAAACCATGGAAAATTATTTCCAAGCCAAAGCCTTACTATTTGCGCCAGAATACCTCAAAACCCGCGCTATTATTAACGAGGATGATCCTTATGGGGAACGATTGATTCAAGGACTGTCCAAGGAAAAAGTCTGGACTTACAGCATTGAAGAGAATGATGCTGATTTACACACAGAAAAATTAATTTATGAAGCCAATGGGGTACATGGACTTTTGAAAACGCCTCAAGGAGACATTGCATTTCGATCGCCTTTAGTGGGAGAATTTAATCTGTCTAACCTCCTCGCAGCAGTGGGCGCAGTGTTACATCTCGGCGTTGACTTAGACACGATCGCGCAGTCATTACCCAACTTCCCAGGTGTCCCCGGTCGCATGGAACGGGTGGAAATTGATCCAAAGCAAGACATTAGCGTGATTGTTGACTATGCCCATACTCCAGACAGTTTAGAGAATTTATTGCACGCAGCCCGTCCCTTTATCTCAGGAAAGCTAATCTGTGTCTTTGGCTGTGGGGGAGACCGCGATCGCACTAAACGCCCGATTATGGGCAAAATTGCTGAAGACCTCGCCGATCTTCCTGTGGTCACCTCTGATAACCCACGCACTGAGTCACCCCAGCAAATTTTAGAAGATATTCTAGCAGGAATGAGTGATCAAGTGAAAGCAGTTGTGGAAGGCGATCGCGCGATCGCGATCGAGAAAGCGATTACAATGGCTAAAGCAGGAGATGGAGTCTTAATCGCAGGGAAAGGTCACGAAGATTATCAGATTATCGGGACAGAAAAAATTCATTTTGACGATCGCGAACAAGCAAGAATTGCCCTGGAAAAGAGAATGAATCATTGATAATCTAAAAGGACTGATTATTCTATAGCAACTCCCACCCTCACTCCTGCACATTACTTCCCGTTCCCTCAGCAAGCAACTTTGTGCATTACCGAAGCAAGAATTGCTATAAAATACTTAAGTGTTAATTATTAACTGTAAGATGAAACTCATTGACAGCAAAGGACGACTCTTTAACACCATCAGCATTCTCGATTTAGGCGCTGCGCTGGTGATTTTATTAGTGATTATTGGGATTTTTATTTTTCCTGGAACATCAGGGTCAGTGGCGCAAGTCAGCGGCGCAAAACCCATTGAAATGGATGTTTTGATCCAAGGGTTAAGAATTGAAAATCCTCAAACTCTCAAAAGTGAATTAGAAGAGAAAAAAACCACTCAATTAATTATTCGCAATCAACCTCATGGTCAAGTAGAGGTGAAAAGCGCAGAACAAATTCCGAGAACCGTTGCTGTTCCTCAACCAGACGGTTCGGTGATCGCAAAACCCGATCCTCGTCCTGAAGAACGCTTTGTGACGAACTGGCTAATCACACTTGCAGGTGATGCAAAAATGACTGATGATGGGGCTGTTTTGGGCAGTAACAAAGTGAAAGTAGGGACAACGGTTGAATTAGAGGGATTTAGTTATAGCTTTCGGGGAAGCATTGTTGAGGTGCGTCTGATTGAGTAATTAGTGGCGTTTTAAGACAATTTTCAGCCCAGAAAGCGGTTATGTAAAACAATCCAAAATATTGGCGTAGTGCAACAGTTAGCACCACATTTCACGGGTGAGATATTTTTGCCCCAGTGGGCGCACATTTAGCCAATGGTGTTCCTTTAGAGGAAATGGGCGATTCAATTTCAATTCAAGAATTAACGGATTTATCTTTTTCTGATCCACAATTTCTCAAAAATAAAATTATTGGTTAGATTCAATGAACTAATTATTAATGATTAATTTCTGATTTGCTTCTTCTTCCTGTTGGAGAAATACGATATTTAAACGATAACCGACATTACGTATGGTTTGAATTAGCTGTGGTTGTTTGGGATTCTTTTCTAACTTCTTCCGTAAGGATAAAATATGAGTATCGATCGTGCGGGGATTATCGATCGCCTCTGGCCAAGCACGACGGAGTAATTCTAAACGAGATAAAGCCAGTCCTTGTGCTTGTGCCAACACATACAGTAAACTAAATTCTTGTGGAGTCAATTCGATTTTTTCTCCCCGTAAATAAACTTTTCGTTGCGCCAGATTAATTTTTAATTGACCATAATCTAAGAGTAAGGGGACATTCATTGCTCGAAATCTCCGAGATAATGCTTCCACCCGCGCCATAAACTCTTGCATTCCAAAAGGCTTGACTAAATAATCATCAGCCCCTGCTTTTAAGCCAGCAACGATATCCGCTTCATTGTGGCGTGCGGATAACATAAAAATGATAGACTGCTGATAGCGGCGTAGCCAGTAACAAAATTCTAAGCTGTCGCCATCAGGTAAATCAGAATCTAGGATGACGAGGGTTAACTGTTCATTATCAAGGAGAGTTTTCGCCTGTGGAATGCTTCCCGATTGACGAACAGAAAATCCCGCTTGTTGTAAATGCCAACCTAACAGCGATCGCAGATGAGGATTACCCTCAAGAATATGAATGGAAATAAGTTTCACCTTAGAATCTGCTCCCATGATCTTAAGCGTGATTTGCGATCAGTTCTAATATGGGAGAAAATTGTCAAGAGGAATTGAGAGTTGAGGCTGAAAATGGAATGGTTTTTGGAGACAAGCGGACTTGAGCATAATTCCTTGATCAATCTTTGAAGACTTACCCTGATCGTATTTAAGATAACAAACCCCTCTCCCAAAATTCGGTAACAATAGTTACGCTGATCTCGCAACTAATTCCTAGTTTGGGTTGCTCTTTAGTCGGCGACAACCCGATAAGATAAATTGAGGGCATTAGGAGGAGGAAAAACCATGTTTTTGGCACATTTACTCGCGATCGCCGTTGCTTTGGGCAGTTTTGCCCTGTATTTCTCTGCATTCTTTTTTCCAGAAGTCCATCGCAAAAGTGACTTTTATTGGAGTGGCTTAGGATTCTTTTATGGTCTCGTGTTATGGGTGTGTGCGGGAAGGATCACAGGTGCTGTTTTATTGGGGCAAACAGCCAGCACGGCTCTATTGTTATGGTTTGGGACACAAACCTTAATTTTGCGCCGTGTATTGACTCCACCTGCGGAGAAAACTAACATTTCTCAGGCGATCGCCACCCGCTTACAAAGTCTTTCCCCTCTTAAGTTATGGCAAAACTTTCGTCAACGCAACCCTCAACCGACAGTAACCCACGACAAGCCAGAATCAGAAGACAGCGACCGGTCATCCTCTCAAAAAGAACCAGAAACTGACAATAAATCAGAAGAAGATTCTTTTATAGATTAAAGTTGCTTGGGAGACATTGTTTAGAGAGATTCGCGATCGCTGTTTCTCGGTTTTATTCTTACTAGCTATGGCATTCGCAACCAGTATGACCGCAACCCGAGCCATCAGGATGACCATTAGCACAGGCTTCGCTACAGTAGAGTTTACCATCCTTGGCGATCGCTGAGTCAGTTTTCACGATGCACACGCAAGATTCACAAGCACATTTCATTGGATCCACAGTGACAGTCATGTTTTTTCTCCTTTGTAATCTGAACTTCTGTTCACAGACTAACAAATATATCTGAATACCTGTTCATATATTATAAAAATTAGCTTAAATTTGCTTACAATGAAAACAGTCTTTGGTGAATGGTTCAGCCATTCTCCGAACAACTTAAGTTTGACAATAGTTACAAAAATTTGCCGAAACCATGAATACTCAGTCTCCTTCCTCAGAAATCCCTTCCTGTGAAGTGCATCATTCTCTTTCCTCAGAAAAACTGACAACCACAGACATCGAACAACTGCTTCCGAGAGAAAAAGCACAACGGATGGCGGAGTTTTTTAGCTTTCTAGGCGATCCCAATCGTTTACGGATTTTATCCTTATTAGCAAAAGAGGAACTGTGTGTTTGTGACTTAGCACAAGGTCTAAGCATGAGTGAATCTGCGGTTTCTCATCAAATGCGTAACTTGCGAGTGATGGGATTAGTGGGATATCAAAAACGAGGTCGGAAAGTGTTTTATCACCTGGCTGACCACCACATTTTAGAGTTGTATGAAGCGGTTGCGGATCACTTAGATGGCAAATGTCATTAAAAAATCAATGCTCTCTAATAATGACTACCAGATTTGCGATACTGAATCGCAGTAATGCCTTGATTTTCTAAGAGTTCACCGCGATCGACACTCGCATAAAGTAAGATATGATCGCTGCTTCCTTTGCCCAAACTTTCATCAAAGTTCAAACGGTTTTGAATAGTACATTCTAAATAAGCTAATCCCTCTTCGATGATTAAGCAACCGTTATCAGCTTCTCTGGTTGTCACCGCATCAAAAGAATGACTGATTTGATCACAAAAGTGTCTTCGGATCGTGCGTCCTTCTTTGAGAATATTTAACACAAATTGATCGCCAAGATTAGACATTAAACGATCGCGCTGTTCTTGAGAAATAGCAAGCATTAAACCGGGGGGATTAAACGTGGCTTGGGATACCCAAGAGACCAAAATACCGCGATGCTGATTATCCTTGCAACTTGTCAGAACACACAATGACCCGACAATTCTTCCCACAGCTTGTTCTGTGCGATCGATCTGCGTTTCCGTTATCCCTTGACGAGGGGTACGGAGTTTTTTGGACTTTTTCAGGGTTTGGGTAAATTCTTTTCCCGCCTGTTGACATTGTTCTAAAATATCGGCAGTGGGACTAAAACGGACGCGAATCGGTTCAAAGCCCATGTTATAGTGTGCATCGCGCAATTTATTTTCTAAGACATCGATCGCCTCGCCACTCCAGCCATAAGACCCAAAAACCCCCGCTAGTTTAGTTTTCGTGGCATTTGCCAAGATAATCCCTAACGCCGTTTGAATCTGTGTGGGGGCGTGACCGCCGAGGGTTGGTGAACCGATGATAAATCCGTCACAAGTTTGAATGGCTTCCGTAATCTCTTCAGTCGAAGCTAGTTCACAGTTAATTGATTCTACCGCCACTTGTGACTGAATTAAGCCTTCTGCGATCGCATTAGCAACAGTAGCTGTATTACCATAAGCAGAGGCGTACAGCAGCGCAACTTTAAGCTCTTGCTGGGTTTGTTCCTGACACCACTGGCGATAATCGAAGCGAAAGCGACTGAGGCTATACTTAATTAAGGGGCCATGAGCAGGAGCATAAATCTTACTGGAAAGAGGAGTAATTTTGTCTAAAGCGGTTTCTAACTGTTTGGTTTGTGCTGCATGAAGACAATCGAAATAGAACCGACGGTCTTGGTCTAATTGTTTCCAATTGTCATCAAAAATGGATTCACTACAAACGTGCGCCCCAAAAAATTTATCAGTGTAAACAATTTTCGTTTGCGGATCATAGGTGCATAAACCATCTACCCAACGGGGAGTAGGAACGCTGAAAAATTGCAGTTGATGTCCTTGTCCTAAATCTAAAGAATCCTGATCTTTGATAACTTGAATCTGATCAGTTTCTAAGGTATCTTTGAGCGCATTTAGCGCAGGTTTAGAGCAAACAATTTTCGCTTGGGGCGCTTTTTCCATTAAAACCTTTAGGGTTGCTAAGCGATTGGGATTAACGTGCTGGAGGATAATATAATCTAAGGCTTGCCAGTTTAAATATTGTCCTAATGTTTCTAAATAAATCTCTGTAAACGATTGTCCCGGGGGATCAACTACAGCAATTTTATCCCCTTGAATGAGATAAGAATTAGAGGTTGTTCCCTTTTGGCGAGAATACTCCACTTCAAATTTTAATTGTTCCCAAGTGCGCGATCGCAGCACCTGAGTATTTGTTTCAATTTCTGTAATTTGTACGTCTCTAGGTTTTGCGGGTGTAGCAGTTTGTACCATGATTAATTCATCCTCAATTCTACAATTTTTAGTGTTGTATAGCAATCCCATAAAATTCGTAAATTTTCTTGCCTCCCGAACCCCCCAATTATGGGACTTTTTACATAAGATTTAGAAGTGCTATCAGAATCTGTCTCTTACAAATGACAAATAACTAATGGCCATTTTCATTTGTCAAATTGAAAGCTCTTTGTTTTTGTCGCTCTGATATTTTTTGTTCTGGATCGACCCCTTCAAACGTGGGGGGTAGCCAAACTCGAACCACTAATAAAACCGCTAAAACTAATAAGAAAGAACAAGTGGCTAAGACCTGACTCCAAGGAATATCAAGAATTCCTTTAACAATGATTTCTCGTAACACTGAAACAATGGAAACTTCGACAGCAACGCCAATAGAAACTCGTCTTTCCTGTAGGTAAATAATCAGGAGGCGAAACAGTTCGACCAAGATGAGGACAAATAGGATATCAGGAGTAACTCTTGTTAATTGTAAGGGAGGTAGTAGGGAGACAAACATCTCCCGCAACTGAATCGCCATAAAGCTAAATAGACCAATACACAGAGAGATAATAATCAAGTCTTGGACAAATTCTAGAAATTGAATTACGCCACTGTTATTGATCGATTTATGCCAAGGAACTGGGAAAGGATTAATAAGTTTTCGCATTGGATTTAATTGTTTGTGGTTTGTATTTGATCCCCCCAATCCTCACTAATGGGGGCTTAGAGAGCATCCTGCTCCCGATTAGCGACCAAGATGGTCGCACTACAAAAATTAATTGGAATAGCTATAAATTGGAGATTAGCAGCGATCGAGACGATCGCATTACAAGTAAAGATTTGGCTTAATAAGAATTGCCAACTTTGCGATGATGAACGGCGGTTAACGCATCTAGTTTTGAAACTCTTCCCCCTTCCACCGTGCTATAAATAATCCAATGATCGCTGCATTCTAAACGGCTGGTAACTTGACATTCCATATAGGCTAAAGACTCAGCAATAATGGGAGAACCATTGTTAGCTGGAACGGTTTTAATCCCTGCAAAACGATCGGCTCCTGGGGGAAATCGTTTCAGAAAATGCTTGATTAAATGTTGATAATTCCCTTCTTCTAAAACATTCAAAACAAACCGATCGCCCATCTGTAAAAAGGATTCAATTGCCCGATCTTTTGCTACCGCGATCGCAACTCCCAAGGGATTCAAACTAGCTTGAATCACCCAAGACGCAATCATGGCACTGTTAATTTCTCCTTGTTGAGCCGTAATAATGTATAATCCGTTACTGATGCGACCGAGAGCTTTTTGTAAGCTATTGTCAATCGCCTTAATTTGTTTCACATTGCGATCGCGGGTTAGCCATTGTCCCAAATCTGTCCCCGCTTCCTCACAAAGTTGATACAAGGCGCGATCGGGTGCTTCCTTGACTAAAATCGGCGCATAAGCCTCAGTGAGTCCAATTTCTTGAAACTGATTGCGTAAGGGATAAATTGGTTCATCTTCACCCCCACCCGTTTCAAACAGACCAATGGCTTGTTTACTGTGGGCTGCTGCTAAGATAGTGTTTAAGATTTGATGGGCTTCGCGATCGCTTTGTGGGGGCATTCCCAACACTAAGCCTTTTGCTTGAGCAACCAACTCGCGGACTTCTTGCGGTTCGGTATCATTCCAGTTCACTAATTCCACCGCAACGCCTGTTTTTGTAATTCCCTGCGCGATCGCGCGAGCAAGCTCATCACTATGCCCATATTCAGAATAAAACAGAGCGACTAAGCTGTCCGTTTTCGTTTGGGCTTGACTCCATTCCTGATAGCGATCCACCAATTCCGAACGATGGTATTGTAGCAGAGGGCCATGTCCTGTCGCGATCGTGCTGACTTCCAGTTTTCCTATCCGTTTGATGGCAGCTAAAACCGATCGAGCATTCGGTTTCATCAAGCAGTCATAATAATATTCAAAGTCAGCTTTAATCAGTTCTAAATTCTCATCATACACTGGCTCATCGCAATAGTGCATCCCAAACGCATCACAAGTGTAGAGGATTTGAGTTTGGTAATCATAAGTAAAAATAGTGTCGGGCCAGTGTAAGTTGGGTGCAGACACAAATTCTAACTCATGTCCGTTTCCTAAGTCTAGGCGATCGCCGTTTTTCACGATTTGAGATTGAAATGGCTGATGCACCATGTTTTCTAAAAACTGGATCGCCACTTTTGCCCCAACAACCGTCACATCAGGCGCTAACGATAAAATATCTTTCACCAAGCCACTATGATCGGGTTCGGTGTGGCTAATAATCAGATAATCTAGTTGTGCGGGATCAATTAAATTATTGATTAAGTCGAGATAAAGCTGACGAAACTTGACGTGGGAGGTGTCCACTAACGCCAGTTTCTCCCCTTGGATAATAAAAGAATTGTAAGTGGTTCCGTTGTCTAAAGCGAATTCAATGTCAAAGCGATCGCGATCCCAATCTAAACAACGAATTGCTGTTGTATCCGGGGCTATTTTAGAGGTTTGTAAGGTTAATCTCTGAGTAGATTGCTGAGAACTAATAACTCCAACCATAAATCACTCCTTGTTTAATGTTTGAAAGCTGTATTGATCCAGTTGTCATTTAGCAGTAGCAACTTACATCTTGTCCGCATTCATCCGCTAAGTAGCACAAAGCGCGAAATCTTAATGCGATTAACTCTTCGTAGAGAGGATTGAGTTGACATAAAGGTGGAATATGACCCACTTTGCGTCCGAACAAATAAATATCTTGTTCAAAAGGACATTGCATTGGGATTAATCCACAGATTAAATGCGCGGTTGCCTCCTTGCGGACTTGTAACCGATTCAACAGTTGACGGAGGGGAAAGAGCCAATCTTTTGTTGGATGAGTTGCTTGTTGATAAACCATAGTTAACTTTTTCAGAAAATCTATAGCTACAGTTTATCTATAGATATTTTAATATGGCAACTGATTTCAATATCAAAATGATTGATGGTTAATAACTTTTGCTTAACTCTCTCAAGCGTCGTCTAGTCATCCATAGCGCTACGTGCTTATAGTAAGAGATTTCCCGAACGGTGGGAGTGCGACCGTCTCGGTCGCTAGTCTTTTGAAGAACGTCCTAACCTGATTTTGTAGCGCTATAGTAGCAAAATCCCCCGAGGCGAAGATCGGGGGATGAGCTTAATTTTTTGGATTGGTTTTACTTCTCATCTAAGGATAAACCGAAGCCTAGCCAGCCAACACAAAGTGGGACAAGCTATCTGCTCAACTTCGGGAAATGGGAATTGATCGCAAATTCGCTTTAATTTGCAGCTTGAGCTTGCATCGCTTTAACTAACTCCTGTGCGACCTCTGGACGAGAAAACTCCTCTGGAGGACATTGTCCTTCCCGTAACATGGCCCGCACTTTTGTTCCCGATAAGTGAAGTCTTTCTTCTGGTGTGCTGGGGCTGGTTTTTGTGGTCGCCATTTGTTTGGTACGCTTGCAGTAGAAGGCGTGTTCAAAGCGCATCGGCGTAATTCCGATCGCTTCGGGGTCAAATTCATCAAAGATAACTTGAGCGTCATACGTGCCATAATAATCGCTAACCCCTGCATGATCGCGCCCGACAATAAAATGAGTACAACCGTAGTTTTTCCGTACTAAGGCATGGAAAATCGCTTCTCTGGGTCCTGCGTAGCGCATCGCTGCAGGATAAATCGCTAATGTCACACGGTCTTTGGGATAGTAGTTTTCCACCATAATTTCATAACAGCGCATCCGCACATCCGCGGGAATATCATCGCTTTTAGTCGCACCAACCAAGGGATGTAAGAATAAGCCGTCCACTACTTCTAAAGCACATTTTTGGATGTATTCGTGAGCGCGGTGGATGGGGTTACGGGTTTGGAAACCGACGATCGACTTCCAGCCTTTTTCACGGAATAACGCTCTTGATTGAATAGGATCAATTTGATAATTAGGGAACAAAGGATGAGGATCGCGCTCTAATAACCAGACGGGTCCTGCAAGATTAATCGCCCCTTTTTGATAAATCACCGCCACCCCTGGATGTTTTTCTTCATCAGTGCGATAAACGTTGATTGCTTCGTGTGCTTTGTTATAACGATATTTTTGGGTTAATTCTAAAACGCCAATAAATCTTCCTTGGGGGTCATCAAGGCGTACCCAACCTCCTTCTTTGAGGGGTTCAGCTTCTTCTTCGCTAACAGAAAGGGTGACAGGAATTGACCAAGGAATACCATTTTCAAGGTGCATATCGGTCACGACTAATTCGTAGTCCGTTTGTTCCATGAAACCCCGTAGAGGACTAAATCCGCCAATGGCGATCATTTCTAAGTCAGAAACGGCTCGTTGATCTAGTTGGACGCGGGGGAGGCTGTCCCCTTGAGCTAAAAATTCTTGTTTTTCGGCTTCGTTGGCGATACAGTTAATGAGTTGTCCGCCGTGAGGCCCGATCGCGTCTTGTTGGTTACCCATAATCTTAACTCTGGAAAATTTCCCTGTTTATGATGTTGTTACAAGAGTTTATCCTACCAAGTAATGTTGTCAATTCTGTTCTCTCGGGCGATCGCGTAACCGATTAGAATAATGAGTAACTAGCGATCAATCACTCCTCAATCATGAGTAATTCTCCTCAACTCCCTATTCCTCCGTTTTTTAATCCTGACAAAGTACAACAAGTCTGGCCAGTCCCCTACGCTGATCGCGCAACCCAAGCAGAAGTCTGGTCTCAACAATATCAAATTCCTCCTGCTAATCATGATGAAACCGCGGTTGGTCTGTTGCTAATTGATGTTCAAAATACCTTCTGTTTGCCAGAATTTGAATTATATGTTGGTGGTCGATCGGGGAAGGGCGCGATCGAGGATAATGTTCGTTTATGTGAGTTTATTTATCGTCATCTCCACTGCTTCACAGAGATTATTGCAACGATGGACACTCATGTAGCGATGCAAATTTTTCATCCCATTTTCTGGGTGAATGATAACGGAGAACATCCCACTCCTAGCACAACTATTATTTCCCATCAAGATATTGAAAAAGGGATTTGGAAAGTCAATCCCGCGATTGTTCCCAATTTTCCAGAGTGGGATTATTCTACCTTACAAAACTACGCTCTTCATTATGCTTACCACTTAGACAAGATTGGCAAATATCCTTTGATTATCTGGCCCTATCATGGCAAACTCGGAAGCATTGGTCATGCTTTGGTTTCTGCAGTAGAAGAGGCGTTATTTTTCTATAGTGTCGCTCGTAAACGTCAAACCCAATACGAAATTAAAGGGAATAATCCCCTAACAGAAAATTATTCTGTCTTGCGTCCAGAAGTCATGAAAGATCAAAATGGCAATCAAATTGCTGAGGAAAATCGGAGCTTAATTGAACAATTATTTAGCTTTGATCAATTAATTATTGCAGGACAAGCAAAAAGTCATTGTGTAAGTTGGACAGTGGATGATTTACTCCGAGAAATTCAAACCAAAGACCCGAGTTTGGCAAACAAGATTTACTTGTTAGAAGATTGTACATCTCCTGTTGTCATTCCCAATGGCGTTGATTTTACAGACCAAGCAAATGAGGCGTTTCAGCGCTTTCAAAATGCTGGAATGCACTTGGTTAAATCGACAGATAATCTCTTTGCCCTAACTCCCTTTCCAAAATCTGGGAGAGGGAGTTAGAGGGAAGGATCATTTCATTTGAGCTTCCTAATTGTTGGTGGGTCGGTTGGTTTTAATTTCTAAAATCCTCATTCCTTTTTCGGGTAAAGGATTTAAAAGAGATGATAATGTTTCCCAATCTTGAATCAGATGATGTTCGATTCCATAAGTCGCAGACAAAGCGGAAAAATCGACATTTTGAGGAGTGGCAAAATATTCTTCAAAAACATCAGCAAACTGAGCAATGGGTAACAGTTGAAAAATTCCACCTCCCTGATTATTCACTAAAACAATTGTCAGATGACTTGACAACTTTTGTCTAATTAGAAACCCGTTTGTATCATGGAGAAGGGCTAAATCTCCTGTTAAACAAACAGCTTTTTTTCCTTCTTCAGCGATTCCTAGTGCAGTTGAAAGCGTCCCATCAATTCCGTTTGCACCGCGATTAAATAAGGGATAGATTTGTTTTGAGTTCGGTTGCCAATACCATTCTACATTTCTGACAGGAAGACTATTCGCAATAAAGAGAGGTGTTTTTTCTGGGAGAGTTTGAGAGAGAAACCAAGCAACTTTTGCTTCAATAATCTTGTGAGTGTTAGTGAATTTGATATCGATTTCGTGGCGTGTTTTTTCTTCTAAGTCTAACCAATGTTTTTGATAAGGAGAGAGTGGCGGAAAAGAGGAATTAATTGGTAAAATTTGTGATAAGCTACTCTGTAAAAAGATGCTCGATCGATGCAAGGGATCAAGATTTTCTCCTCTGGTTTCTAAAACCCAAGATAATGGGGAAATCTCACTTAACCAACTGCGAAGATTTTTACTGGTGGGAAAAGCACCGATCTGAATAACCATTTCTGGTTTTAGCTCGATCGCGTTTTCGGTTTCTCCTAATATAAAATCATAGGTAGAAATCAGATTAGAAATAATATGTGAATAGTTTCTCGCAGGGGAAAGACCTTCTGCTAAAACCCCCCATCCCAAAAGGTTAGAAAGGTGCGCGATCGCTTGACAGTATAATTCAGGATCAAGGGGTTGATCAACTCCTGCAATAATTAAACCGCGATCGCAGTTACGCCAAGTTTCCCAAGGAAGCGGTTGTTCAACTGTAGGAGTGTCTGAGGGGACTAAATGAGAGAAAAAGTTGTCAAATTCTGATACACTGCCACTGACAGGGTTAGAGATAGGTGCGAGGGGATCGCGGAACGGAACATTGAGATGAACCGCACCCGCAGTAGGAAAGCGCGATCGCCTAACCGCATAGACAAGAGTCTGTCGCAAATAACGCAACTGATCCATGTCTTCACTAGGAAGACCGAGTTCAGCTTGCCACGTGGGATAATTGTTATAAAGTTGCTGTTGGTTAATGGTTTGTCCACTGTGACAATGACGTAATTCTGGGGGTCGGTCTGCGGTTAAAATCAACATCGGAACACCACTTTCTCTTGCTTCAATCACCGCAGGATAAAAGTTAGCCCCTGCTGTCCCCGAACTACAAACTAACGCAACAGGAAACCCAGTCATTTTCGCACTTCCCAAAGCAAAAAACGCTGCTGACCGTTCATCTAAAATAGAAATTGCGTTGATTTGAGGATGTTTAGCAAATGCAACCGCAAGGGGACTCGATCGCGATCCTGGGCAAATTACAGCCGTTTTTACACCTAGACGAGAGAGGGTTTCAGCTAACACCGAACCCCACAACATATTTAGATTACGAAAATCTAGAGTCATTTGTTATTGGTTATTGATTATTTGTTATTTGATAACTGTCCACTGGTCACTGTTTTAACTCATGACCATCCCCCCATCCACATTAAAAACTTGTCCTGTGATGTATGCTGCTGCGGGATCACCTGCGAGAAAACGAACCATCCCCGCAACTTCTTCTGGTTGACCATAACGTCCGAGGGGGATATATTTTAAGATTCCTTCTGCGTCTAATTCGCTGGTCATTTCTGTTGCAATAAACCCAGGGGCCACTGCATTGACGGTTATTCCCCGAGAAGCCAATTCTTTTGCCATTGTTTTTGTAAATCCAATCACACCCGCTTTGGCTGCGCTGTAGTTTGCTTGTCCAGGATTCCCCATTTGTCCTGCAACTGAGGCAATATTAATAATTCTTCCCTGACGCTGCTTTAACATAATTTTACTGACTGCTTGGGTGCATAAGAAAACCCCTGTCAGGTTAAGATTAATCACTGCTTGCCAATCTTCTAACTTCATTCGCAATAAAAGGGTGTCGCGGGTAATGCCAGCGTTATTGATTAAAACATCAATTTTTTGATACTGGTCGCGAGTTTCCTTGATTAAATGTTGAACTTGTTCGCCATCGCTGACATCAGCTTGAAGTGCGATCGCATCTCCGTTTTTTTCTGTAATTTCCTTCACCACTGCTGCTGCTGCATCACCTGAACGAGCGTAGTTAACCACAACTTTTGCCCCTGCTTCTGCTAAGGATAGCGCGATCGCGCGACCAATGCCTCGGGAAGCGCCTGTAACAATTGCAACTTTATCCAATAGGTGTTGTGATGACATTCTAACGAGATATCCTAAATTTTCATCAATGAGCAATCTCTAGCTTGCAAGAAATTGGGACAAAAAGCAACAATGACATCAGCAGGTGATATCTTTTTTTTCAAAAGCGTGGTCAAACCCATGATTAACATCGAGAATTTTTTGAACTGCTTCTGGTGTCATTTTTTAATCATTGATCAAAGCGTATGATTTAACTAGGAACTGTTAACGGTTGGCCATTTTGTTGTGGTTTAATTTTTAACAGAAATGGAACAGCTTTTTTCACCCAAACATCAGCAGAGGGAAAGTTCGCTGCACTTAGCCCAAAACAAGTTTCTAACATTTCAGTATTGATAATGCCAGGGTTGAGAGGAATTGCAGCCATTCCTGATGGTAACTCTTGGGCGATCGCGCGGGTTAAGCCCTCGATCGCCCATTTTGTGCAACAATAAGGAGCAACATGGGGGGAAGTGGAACGTCCCCACCCAGAACTAAAATTAACAATAATGCCCTGTTTTTTCGCCATCATTGACGGGAGAAACTCTCGCATGACATTGGCAACGCCTTTGATATTAACATCAATAATTTTGTCAAATTCAGCAGTGGGAACATTCCAAAACTCTGTTGATTGATTAATTAACGCTGCATTATTAATTAACAATTCTGGCGGCTCATAATTTGATAATATTGTATCGCGCCACTGTTGAACTTGTTGTTCCTGAGAAACATCAAGAACTGTAAAATGATGAGGATGGCTGTATGTTTGATTTAACTGGGCGATCGCCTTTTCATTTCGCGCACAGCCAAGAACAGTACAGCCTTCAGCAATAAAACTTTCCGCCATCGCACGACCTAGCCCTTGACTAACTCCTGTTACTAAAACTAATTTACTCATAATAATAATTGATCAATAAATTGGGTTTCGCGTGGAGACGTTCCATGGAACGTCTCCACCCAACCGACACCTACACCAGATTCTATTTACCCATTCCTAACTGTTGGGCTTTCTGATAGACCTTCCCTTCTGTCAATAGAGAGGGAGCAATCACTACCTCCACTTGCTGCATTTCTTTGAGGTTTTTCGCCCCCAAAGTTCCCATACTGGTCTTCAATGCACCCAAAAGGTTATGAGTGCCATCATCAAGACGCGCCGGTCCTGTGAGGATTTCCTTGAGGCTTCCTGTCGTTCCCACACTGATGCGGGTGCCTCGGGGTAAAACAGGGCTAGGCGTTGCCATTCCCCAGTGAAACCCTTGTCCTGGTGCTTCTACTGCTTTAGCAAAGGGTGAACCAATCATCACCGCATCCGCACCGCAAGCAATACATTTACAAATGTCCCCACCTGTGACCAGACCGCCATCAGCAATCACAGGCACATAGCGACCTGTTTCTTGATAGTATTGCTCTCTTGCCGAGGCACAATCAGCGATCGCAGTCGCTTGAGGAACGCCCACTCCTAGCACACCGCGAGACGTACAAGCAGCCCCCGGGCCAATCCCAACGAGAACGCCTGCTGCACCTGCCTTCATCAACTCATAAGCAACTGCTTCGGTGACACAGTTTCCTAAAACCACTGGCATCGGCATTTTTTCACAAAACTCGGCTAAATTCAAGGGATTAATCGATTCTGGGGATAAATGCGCCGTTGAGACCACTGTTGCTTGCACAAAAAAGGCATCTGCCCCAATTTCGGCAACAGCCTCCCCATATTTGGCAGCCCCTGCGGGAGTGGCACTGACCGCAGCGAGACCCCCTTGGGTCTTAATTTCACTAACGCGCTTTTTAATTAAGTCTGGCTTGACAGGGACTGCATAAAGTTCCTGCATCAAGCCCACAAATTCCGTTTTTCCCACTTCTGCCATGCGTTTTAACATGGGATTGGGGTCTTCGTAACGGGTTTGAATTCCTTCTAAGTTTAATACCCCTAAAGCGCCCAACTCTGAGAGTAAAACTGCCATTTTCACATCTACCACGCCATCCATTGCACTGGCGATAATCGGGATGTCCCGTTGCAGATTTCCCAGTTGCCAAGTAGTATCTGGTAAACTGGGGTCGAGTGTCCGTCGTCCCGGAACAAGAGCAATTTCATCAATTCCATAGGCGCGACGTGCAGTTTTTCCATGACCAATTTGAATGTCCATAATTTACCTACCCATTCCCAAAGCTGTTTCCACAGAGTAGCAAATTTTGCCCTGAAATTAATCGGGTGGGGCTTCAGCAGTTACTTGTTTTCTTAAATAAATTATGCTATTGTTATACATAGTTAGTAATTTTTAGGGGTTGATCGACACAAGACAGTTGTGATTCAGTGTGAGAAAGGCGATGGCAAAGGCTAAGAGTAAAACTAAGAGAACAGCGTAATGAATTTTTGTAAAGCCAGTTGCGTGCGCGATCGCACCGTTAAGTCTGTCTCTGCTGCTAACCGTTGCTGTAAATACTGTCGAATCTCCTCACTAAAGACAGTTTTAGCCAAAGATTCTAAACCCGCGATCGCCGCATAACGCACAATCCATTCCTCATCTTTCACCACAGTCTGTAAGGCTTCTAAAACCTCTTTCTGCGCCCTCTCTTGGCTCTCATCAGGCAATTGATCCCAGCGTAACTCCCCTAACCCCTTCGCAGCACCTCGGCGCACGCTGAGGGAAAAATCGCTGGTTGCTGCGTCCAATAAAATCTGTAACGCTTGAGGATGTTTAATTCTGGATAAGGCGCGAATCGCCCAAGCTCTCGCACCATAATCATAACCATCTAGTTGCGAGATTAAAGTGGGGACAGCCACATCTCCCAGTTGCACTAATCCTTCCACCGCAGCGATCGCAGCGCCTGGATTATTAAATCCTAACACTTTAATCAGGGTGGGAATCGCACTTTCCGACTGACTGCGACTCAGCGCCCACACTGCTTTCACTAACTCATCTGAAGACGTTGCGGTTTCCACCGCTTGTATAAGAGATTCTGACAAGTTTCCTTTGTCCTTTGTCCTTCGACAGGCTCAGTAGAAGCATTCCATGGAACGTCTCTACCCAATGACTAATGACCAATAACATATCAGATTTTTGCATTTTTGGGGACATTCTGACCATTCCCAAAAGCAAAATGATAAGCTAACGAATGCGTTAAAAAATTACCATAACATTAATCTATGTCAAGCCACAGTGAACTTCCTGCTTTATTAAAAGTTGCGCGAGGGGAAAGCGTTTCTCGTCCTCCCGTGTGGATGATGCGTCAAGCTGGACGCTATATGAAAGAATATCGCGATTTACGGGATAAATACCCCAGTTTCCGAGAGCGATCGGAGAATGCAGACTTGGCGATCGAAATTTCCCTCCAGCCTTGGCGAGCCTTTCAACCCGATGGGGTGATTCTCTTCTCTGATATTTTAACTCCTCTGCCAGGAATGGGCATTGATTTTGATATTGTAGAGAGTAAAGGACCCGTGATTGATCCGCCGATTCGGACTCAAGAACAAATCGATCAAATGCGTCCCCTTGATCCTGAAACCTCTCTTCCTTTTATTAAAACTATCCTGAAAAGTCTGCGGGAGGAAGTGGGAAATCAATCCACTGTTTTAGGATTTGTGGGGGCGCCTTGGACATTGGGAGCTTATGCCATTGAAGGGAAGACTTCCAAGAATTATTCTAATATCAAAGGGATGGCTTTTCAAGAGCCACAATTATTGCATCAGTTTCTCGGAAAAGTCGCTGATGCGATCGCGCTTTATGTTCGTTATCAGATTGATTGTGGCGCACAAATTGTGCAAATGTTTGATTCTTGGGCAGGTCAACTGTCTCCTCAAGATTATGAAACCTTCGCGCTTCCTTATCAAAAAAAAGTGGTTGAACAAGTTAAACAAACGCATCCTGATACCCCTTTAATTCTTTATATTAGCGGCAGTGCTGGTGTTTTAGAACGGATGGGAAACGCAGGATTTGATATTATTAGTGTTGATTGGACAGTTGATTTAGCTGAAGCCAGACAACGGTTAGGAAAACAGACAAAAGTACAAGGAAATATCGATCCAGGGGTTTTATTTGGGTCACAAAATTTCATCCGCGATCGCGTTTTAGAAACGATTCGTAAAGGAGAAAACAAAGGACATATCTTAAACTTAGGTCATGGGGTTTTACCCGGAACACCTGAAGAGAATGTTAGACATTTCTTTGAAGTCGCAAAACAAGCCGATTCATTAAGTTAGAATGTAGTTAAACGGGTGAGTTTTTCTCACCCCTGTCAAATCAACTAAGCTCAAAAATATGACTTCTTATGCCAATGATTGATTCCACTAATTCCCAGAGAAGGATTGAAGAAATTGCAGCTGATTTTAATTTATCAGTCTCAGAATTAATGAACCATCTTGAACAAGGAAAATTAGCTATTGTTGATCCAGAAGTTTTAGAAGATTGGCTAGATTTAGCAGAAGCCAGAAATGCGATCGCTGAAAGTATTGCTAACGGAGAAAAACCCATTCCCTGGGAAGAAGTGGAAAAAGAACTTTCAAGCGATTGATGTATCAGATTCAATTTCTCCCCAAAGCTAAAAGACAGCTAAAAGCGATTCCTCGTCAGATGCAAAATCTCCTAAAAGACGAAATCCGCAACTTGTCAGAAAACCCACGACCACGAGGAGTTAAGAAACTTTCTGGTGAGGAAGATTTATATCGGATTCGGATCAGAAATTATCGGGTTATCTACAAAATTGAAGATAATATCCTTCTAATTCTTATTGTCGCAATTGGTCACCGTCGCGATATTTACCGTTAAAATGAATTTACCTCCAAACCTTGACAGCGATCGCGTTATTTTAAGACAGTGGCGCGAAGAAGATTTAATTCCGTTTGCTAAGATGAACGCTGACCCGATTGTGATGGAATACTTCCCCGCTATTTTATCCCAAAAAGAAAGCGATGAACTGGCGAAAAAAATCCAAAAGCAGTTTCAAAAACATGGGTTTGGTTTCTGGGTGGTAGAGATTCCCTACATCACAAAATTTGCTGGGTTTATTGGCTTAAACATTCCTCAATTTGAAGCCCATTTTACCCCCTGCACTGAAATTGGTTGGCGCTTAAAAAAAGAATACTGGGGTCAGGGATACGCTACAGAAGGGGCAAAAGTCTGTTTAGAATTTGGCTTCAATCAGTTACAATTAAAAGAGATTGTTTCCTTTACCGCAAAAGGGAATGGGCGATCGCGCCGTGTTATGGAAAAACTGGGAATGAGACACAATCCCCAAGACGATTTTTCACACCCGTTACTCCCCAAGAATCATCCTCTAAGTTATCATGTTTTGTATCAGATTAAAAAATAAGTAAATGCGAATTTTTATTACAGGTGGAAGCGGTTGTATTGGTCATTATATCGCAGAAAAACTCATTAATAATACAGAGCATGAACTATTTTTCTTAGTGCGAAATCCTGCCAAAGTTCAGTTTAATCTTGAAGCGCGATCGAGGGTTCATCTACTAACAGGAAACTTAAATCAAATCAGTGACTTTAGCGACTTACTACAAACGATTGAGGTTGCCATTCTCGCTGCTACAATCTGGGGAGGAACAGAAGAAACTTTCCGAATCAATGTTGATAAAACCCTCGAATTATTAGACTTACTGGATAGTCAAACCTGTCAACAGATCATTTATTTTTCCACAGCCAGCATTCTCAACTATCATCATCAACTGTTACCCGAAGCTGGTGAAATCGGAACAGACTATATTCGTTCTAAATATCAATGTTACTCTCAAATAAAAGCCCATCCCCTTGCGTCTAAATTAACCATTGTTTTCCCCACGTTAGTCCTAGGAGGAGATGAAAACAAACCCGATTCTCATATTTCCGCAGGACTTCCTGAAGTGACAAAATGGATTAACTTAGCTCGTTGGTTGAAAGCAGATGGGAGTTTTCATTTTATTCATGCTAAAGATATCGCTACTACAATTAATTATTTAATCCATAACCCTTCTCAGAATGAAACAACAAGAGAATTGGTGTTAGGGAGTCCAAAAATTACAGCCAATCAACTGATAGAAACCCTCTGTCAGTATTTTAAGAAACCCATCTATTTTCGTATTCCCCTATCGCTAACGTTAGCCAATTTCCTAATTATTATTTTTCGCATTCAGATGGCGGACTGGGATCGATTCTGTCTGCAATATCGTCACTTTAGCCATGAAAATCCTGTGAACCCAAAAACCTTTGGCTTAGAAACCTATTGTCCCACACTGACTGATATTTTTAGAGAACATTATGCGGTTAAATTCTCCCCATAATTCCTCAGACGGTTTGAGAGGAGTAGATTTAGCTTTTTGTTTGTCATTTTAAAGTCCTTTGCTTAGGGATGAGACATTAAGGGATATTCGTTTTCGCAAAGCAGAATACGGGTTTCTCCTCCTTGACATGATAACGAATTGATCTTTGCTCTTTGTGCCATCAAGGATGAAGCAGCAACAAATTTGCTAGAAATAGTAAATAGCGAACGATCGAGAACAGAATGACAAATCAAATAACACCAACGAACTCTCAACAAAGACAAGCATGGCGATCAGAAATCACTGCTTTACCCCCTTGGCTAAAACGTCCCATTGGCAATGCGAGTGACATCTCAACTGTTCAAAAAGTGGTCAAACAGCGTGATATTCACACGATCTGCGAGGAGGGGCGCTGTCCCAATCGCGGAGAATGCTATGCTAATAAAACAGCAACGTTTCTGCTGATGGGGGCGACTTGCACTAGGGCTTGTGCTTTTTGTCAGGTGGATAAAGGTCACGCGCCGATGATGCTTGATCCAGAAGAACCGCAAAAAGTTGCTGAGGCGATCGCGGTGCTAGGATTGCGTTATGCAGTCTTAACCTCTGTGGCGCGAGATGACTTAGAAGACGGTGGAGCCAGTTGGTTTGTGCAGACAATGACAGCAATTCGGGAACGCTCTCCAGAGACAGGAATCGAAGTGTTAACCCCTGACTTTTGGAGTGGGAAACAAGCCAAACAAAAACAGCGCGATCGCGTAGCAACCGTCGTCGCAGCCAAACCCGCCTGTTATAATCATAATGTAGAAACTGTCCCTCGCTTACAAGACCCAGTGCGTCGTGGGGCGAAATACGATCGCTCTCTAGAAGTGTTAAAAATTGTAAAAGAAATTGACCCTGAAATCCCCACCAAATCAGGATTAATGTTAGGACACGGGGAAACTGAAGCAGAAGTAATTGAGACCCTGCAAGACCTACGGGAAATTAACTGCGATCGCGTCACCCTCGGACAGTATATGCGCCCTTCCCTAGAACACCGCCCTGTGCAAAAATATTGGACACCAGAGGA
>CAYXDG010000043.1:0-29625 GCA_964463655.1 uncultured Dactylococcopsis sp. | reverse complement strand
TGGTCAAAATCTCTAACCGAAAGTAAAAAAATAGCAGAGAGAGAATGGCTTAAGGAAGTTTCATCAATTCCTTTGCAACAGTCTTTGCAGGACTTAAAGACCGCATTCAAGAACTTCTTTGACTCTTGTAAAGGAAAGCGTAAAGGAAGAAAAATTAGACCCCCTAAGTTCAAAAAACGTCGTTCTAAACAGTCAGCTAGGTTTACTCGTAATGGGTTTAAGATTAATCAGCATACGGTCGCGCTATCCAAAATAGTGTGAGACTACCGATTTGGTAGCTGTTCCCGTTGAAGCGTCAACCCACCGAGAGGACAAACAATTAAGTTGGTTCTAGTAGGAATCTCCGCCTTTTAGGGCGGGGAGGATGTCAAAACCTTTAATTTAGCATTTCTGCTCTATTTTAATTTCTTACTTTGTTTGGTTGCTTTTTTTGCTTTGTCTTTCTCTTTTTGTTTCTCCTGTTTTGCTTTTCGTTTTGCTTCGGCTTCGGCTTTTTCTGCTGCTAAGCGAATGGCTTCGGCTTCTTCGTATTTCTTGTCTAGGTAGTAGTTATAATCCCCATCATAAACCACTAATTCTCCTTCGCTAATCTCAACAATTTTTGTGGCAACTTTCGAGATAAAATAGCGATCGTGCGACACAATTAGAGCCGAACCGTCATAGTTTTGCAATGCTGATTCAATGTTTTCTTTGGCGGGAATATCAAGGTGATTCGTTGGCTCATCAAGGATTAATAAATTAACGGGTTGTAAGAGCATTTTTGCAAGAGCGAGTCTGGCTTTTTCTCCCCCGCTTAGAGTTGCAACTTTTTTCTTAACGGTATCCCCACTGAAGAGAAATTTCCCTAATAAAGCTCTAATTTCTTCGTATTTCCAATCAGGAACAGCTTTTTGAATGGTTTCTTCTACGGTTAAGGTCAGGTCTAGAGCTTCGGCTTGATTTTGTTCAAAATAACCGGGAATAACATTATGTTCTCCCAATTTAACTGTTCCCTCAGTGGGGGTTTCTAGGCCCATAATCAGTTTGAGAATCGTTGATTTTCCTGAGCCATTGGGTCCTAAAAAGGCAACGCGATCGCCTCTTTCTACGGTTAAATTTGCTCCCAAAAACAATATTTTATCATCAAAGGCATGAGTAAGGTTTTCAATTTTAACCACTTCTTGTCCGCTTCTGGGAGCATTAGGAAACCTAAATTTTAGCGTTTTAACATTTGCGTCTGGTGCTTCAATTTCTTCGATTTTCTCCAGTTGTTTTTCCCGACTTTTTGCTTGGGTGCTACGAGTGGCACTAGCGCGAAAGCGTTCTACAAATTCTTCTTGTTTGGCGATTTCTTTTTGTTGACGTTCATAGGCACTCATTTGCGCTTGTCGGTTATATTCTTTTTGTTCTAGGTAACTGGAATAATTACCAAGATAGGTATTAGAAACACCGCGCTCTGTTTCGACAATTTGGGTGCATAAACGGTCTAAAAATTCGCGATCATGGGAAACGATGACCATTGGGGTATTCAGATTTTTGAGATACTTTTCTAACCATTCAATGGTTTCTAAATCTAAATGGTTGGTCGGTTCGTCTAATAATAAAACGTCAGGTTTTTGTAATATTACTTTCCCCAGACAGATTCGCATTTGCCAACCCCCGCTAAAATTAGAAACCGCGCGATCGCCGTCTTCTGGGAAAAAGCCTAATTCAGGTAATAAACAACTAATTTTTGTGTCCAGTTGATAGCCGTCTTCTGCTTCAAACTCCTGCTGATAACGGTCTAACTTATGAATTAGTTTATCTAGTTCCTCTGGCGAAGCAGTTTCCATTTCTTTCTGGATTTTTTCCAAATTTTTATGCACTTCATTCGCTTTTTTGAAGACTCGCCAAAGTTCTTGTCTAACGCTTAAGTTGGGATCGACATCAAACTCTTGACTCAAGCAACTAACCTTTAATGCTGATGGACGAACCACCTCGCCAGTGGTCGGTTCCGTTTCTCCCATAATAATCTTTAGTTGCGTAGTTTTTCCAGCCCCATTAACGCCGACTAACCCGACTCTTTCTCCTGCTTTGACTTCCCAGTTGACATCTTTGAGAACTTCCCCAGTAGGATAGATTTTGCTGATTTTTTCTAATCTTAGAATAGACATTGTTGAGATATTTTTTAGACTTTACTTACTATCTTATTTCAGGCTCTAACCAAGGATTAAAAACTGAGGCTTGAGCAGCATAATTAAGCCAAATAATAGCATGAATACTCCAGAAAAGAGTTTCAGGATTCGCCCCTGATCTTCGCTCAGACGAGAGGAACGAAAGGAGTAGATAAAGTTCAATAAAATTGCAAACAGGGGGATAATATAAACAAACGCATAAATACCTGTCCACACAGTATAACACAAAGCTATATTTGCTGTGCAATGATTCACGAGTGTGGTCATATAAACCACGGGAAGAATTGCTGTGCAACCTAATTCAATGAGATTCACAAAGATAGCTAATAAAATTGTAGCACCTAATGCTAACCAAAACTGTTTTGATTCTAGTTTAGCGCGATTTAATTGTCTGGCGATTCCTCCTGCTTTTTGGGTGATGGTTAATTGCTGTTTTTCGGAGAGAGAAAGGGAAATGGATTGTTTGAAGAAGAAATAATCTTTGATATTGATAATCCCAGCGATCGTGACCATCCCACCTAATAGCATCAGAGCGATTTGACCATATCGTTCTAAAAAGAATGATCCGACAAAAACCATCGCGATAATAAAACTAAAGTACATGATCGCTGAGGTTAAAATAAAAGTTGAACCAACAATAATCATGTCTTTCTTCTCTTTGGTATAAGTCAGCAGAGACAGCAGAATAATTAAGACTGTAAATGCACAAGGATTAAAGCCATCTGCTAGGGCGATCGCGCCAACAAAGAAAGGAAAAGGCAATCCTTGAGCAAGGTTTTGAATAGTTGCTTCGGGAAGAAGAAAAACGAAGGAAAAAACACTAATGATTGTCACCGCAAGCAACCCACCAATCCAATATCGTTGGTGCTGGTCTTTGCTGAATTTTCCTCTCAAGATTGGGTAACTGATTGCGTAGAGAAATGGAAAAGAAAAGACTAACCAAGGGCGAGACGATTGTTGTTTTTCTTCCTGATCGGGTGTCTTCAAAGGCGTATTAATTTCTGCTTGAATGGCTTTGAAAATTTGATTTTTATAGCCTAAATAGGCTTGATAGGCATCATTATATTCTAACTCTCCGATCGCTTCTGCAAAGCCAACAAATGCTTTATCACCAATAACAGTTCTGGGAACAGCAGTGGTTTTAATATTATTTTCTTCGAGATAATTTTGCCAAACTTCTGGCTTTTCACTAACCTCGATCGCCTTGACCTTGACTTGTTCATTGTGTTGATCAAGGTAATTCATGATGGGTTTTTGTTTGGCACAATGGGGGCAAGTTGTGCTATAGTAGAAATAGACTTCTACGGTTTCTGATTGTGCAATGACAGAGGTTTGGTTAGAGAAGATAAGAGTCAAAATAAGAGCTAACCCAGCCAGCAGCGATCGAGAAATCAATGTCCAACGTTTCATGAGTTTTAATCCAAAAAAGTAACACTAAATCTTAAATTTCCCTCAGTGACATTGAGGGGTTGATAGCGAATAATCGCGTGAGGATTGCGCCACTTTTCTCGCCATTGAAACTGAACCTTTCCTGAGATGATTTCAGTTTTATAAACCCTCCCATCCAATAAGAGAGCGATTCTTGCCCGACCGTCTATTTCCCCCTTACCAAGAATTAACAAACCATAAGTTGATTTAGAGAGAGTTTTGTTTCTGAGAAGAAGTTGCTGATTTTCTCTGAGGTCAGAAAGCTGATGGAGTTGGGTTTTCTGCGTCCTACAACCAGAAAAGATGAATAAAAAAGAAAGAAGAATGATAAATCTAAATAAGTTGATCATCAGCGAAACAATTAATAATTGGTTCATGGTTCTGTGTCGCCCCTCTTTCCCCTATTGGGGTGATATTCAAAGAAGGAAGAACGACAACCTAATTGTTAATTGTAATCGACGGTTGTTTCTGCTTTCCTTTGTAATCCTTCCGCGATGCAGAATAACTCTTGTCCTGTGTGGAGGTGACGTTCGTCAAAATTAAAGGGAAAATAGGCTAATTCTTCAATCCCATCATCGAGTTGATTGAGACAATAATAGAGATGGGCTGCTGTCCCCGCGAAGTTAGCAGGATTGGGTTGAGAGTGAAGAATCTGCTTGGCTTGTTGAACTAAACCGCGACAGGAATCGAGATACCCTTGAAAGTGATTGAGGAGTTCATCATCAAAGGGGTCTCCTGCGAGATGATCAATTTGCATTTCTAAGGGAGAGATAATTTCTTCGACTTTGTTAATCACAGGCTGATAAACATTTTTCAGCCATTGGGTCACTTGGTAGTCTGTATAGCGTTGTTGTCGCCGTTGATGATGATAGTACTGTTGGGCTTTTTGATTGCGAATGGAACGTTTGTAGAAAAAAGCGCGATCGTAGGATGCTCTAAGGGTAGGATTTCCTAAAATTTCATAAGCTGCATTAATGGAAATGATTTTTTCATGACTGTTGCTTTCTTCACTCTGATCAGGGTGATGTTGCTTGGCTAGGCGACGATAGGCTTGTTTAATATCTTTTTGCGTTGCGTCTGGTGTTAGTCCAAGGGTTTTATAGTGATCCGAGTTAGGCATCAGTTGCAAGTTTTAGTGGCGACAAATCATCCTTAGTTCTACTTTAGCGTCAACTTATGGTCAACGCACGACTCCAATCCCACCTTAAAAAAACAGCATCAAGATTCAATGAAAGTTCATTAATAAAGAAAACAGGGGTGGAAATAGGATCACCCCTGCGACAAAAACGGCTGCGATCGCTGCGACTAAGACGGCTCCAGCCGCGCAGTCTTTGGCGACTTTTGCCAGATGGTGGTAATTTTGTTCCACCGTCAGGTCAACCACTGACTCCACGGCGGTGTTAATCAGTTCTAAGACCAAGACTAAAGCGATCGTCAAACCAATGATTGCCATTTTCACCGCACTAATTTGGAGCAGGATGCTGAGACTGAGGGCGATCGCGGCGATCGCAGCATGAATCCGAAAATTACGTTGTGTCGCAAATGTATATTGAACCCCTGACCAAGCATAACGGAAGCTACTGAAAATATCGGGAGCGACCTTAAAAGCAAGCTGACGGGTTTCTGGAAGCTCGGTGGCGGGAGTAGAATGTTTTGGGGGACTAGAGATTAAACTCAAATGAGAATTCATTGGTTGTTGGGAAGACATGGTTTCAGAGAAGGAGGGGCTCGCGTTTACTCTCATTTTGATCAGCTACCTTAAAGATATACAAAAATTTCACAATGAACTAGAAGATACTCAAGAAATCAATAGTCACTTATGACCTGACACAGTTAATAAGGTGTGTTGGTAAGCAAGCATTTTTTGGAGACTGATTGCATCAGGATGATCCCACCCCAAGAGGTGTAGTAAGCCGTGGGTTGCTAACCAAGCCAGTTCTTGGGCTAAAGAATGCCCGTTAACTGCTGCTTGTTGCTGAGCCGTTTCTACAGAAATTATTATATCCCCTAAATATAGGGGTTCATTCTTAACAAATAAAGCAATTTCTTGCGGAAAGGGTGTTTCCAAGCTGGCAAAGGCTAAGACATCGGTTGGTTCATTTTTATGTCGATAGTTTGCATTTAAAGATTGTATCTCAGCGTTATTACTTAAGCACAAGGTTAGTTCGTATGCTTCAGCAACAGGAAGTTCGGTTTCCAGAGCTTTTACCCACTGTTGAAACCATTGTTCCCAAAGCTCACTTTTAGGAAGAGAGGCTTCTGGGTAATGCTGTTGAATACAAACGGTTAGGGGGATCAAGACAGACATCAATGAGTTAGATAAGATAAACCCATAAATAAGGCTAGTAAACCGATTGTGCTGAGAAAGAAGTGCTGGAGGGATTTCCCAGATTTCCGCACCATATTTCGCATGGCAAGTTTGGTGTAGCTTGGGGTTTCAGTTTTTTGTTGCTGACTCATGTCGTTTCCTGAATTTGGATTAATTTTTCCTTAAGTTTACCAGATTATGGAAATAATTCTTCATATTTGATTCAATCCATGATCACTCATCATTCTGGTGGTTAATTTTGCCGATGTCGCAGGTAGGATTCAATGAAGGGGTCGATTTCCCCATCGAGAACATCAGCTACGGCGCTGGTTTCAACATTGGTGCGGAGGTCTTTCACCATTTGGTAGGGATGAAAGACGTAGTTGCGAATTTGATTCCCCCATGCTGCTTCCACTGCTTCTCCGCGAATTTCAGCAATTTTTTGCGCCCGTTGTTCTTCGGCGATAACGATTAGTTTTGATTTTAATAGCGCGATCGCCTTTTCTCGGTTTTGTAATTGCGATCGCTCTTGGGTACAGCGCACCGCCAGACCTGTGGGGAGGTGAACCACTCGCACAGCAGTTTCTACTTTATTGACATTTTGACCACCTTTTCCGCCAGCACGAGAGGTAGTAATTTCGAGGTCAGTGTCTGGAATCTGGATATCAGCGATCGCCGTTTGATCCAAAACTGGCATCACTTCCACCCCTGCAAAGCTGGTCTGGCGTTTTCCATTGGCATTAAAAGGAGAAATTCGCACCAAGCGATGAGTCCCCTTTTCCCCTTTGAGATAGCCATAGCCATAGCGTCCTTCAATTTCCAGAGTGGCCGATTTAATTCCAGCTTCATCTCCTGGAGAAAGTTCTGCCAAATAAGCCTGATAGCCCTGTTTTTCTGCCCAACGGGAATACATTCGCAAGAGCATTTGCGCCCAATCTTGAGCATCCGTTCCTCCAGCCCCTGTGTTAATAGTAATCACGGCTCCCCGTTCGTCATATGGGTCACAGAGCAGTTGTTGGAGTTCCCAGCGTTCGAGAGACTGGTGGAGTTGAGTCAGATTTTCCTCGGCTTCTGCTTGCAATGACTCATCAGGTTCGCTTTCGAGAAGTTCAATGATCGCTGTTGTATCTTCAGCGCGATCGCGCCACTGTTGATATTGTTCCAATGTAGATTTTAAGTCATTGAGCTTCTGCAAAGTAGGCTGGGCCGTTTGAGGATCGTCCCAAAACTCAGGTTGGGCTGCCACTTGTTCTAAATCTTGAATTTTTGCCTGAATATAAGGCAAGTCAAAGATACTCCTGGGCTTTCCCCAGGCGTTGCAATACTGTGTGTGCTTCTCGTTTTAAGTCTGTAATTTCCATTATTTTCACCTTAACGAATCTCTTTGATAGTTTCTATCTGTTTAGTAAAGCGTTCTAAGAGGAGACTCACCACACGGCGGTTTTCACGCAACTTAATATTGGTACTAACAGACATCCCAGACTGTAAAGGAATCTCTTGTCCTCTGGCGTTCAAGGTTTGGCTGTCGAGGCGAATTTTAGCAGGGAAGCGGAAGAAATCATAAGTTTGGTCTGGGGGGAGCGCGTCCGAGCCAATAAAAATAATTTCGCCTTGAATATCCCCATACTCACTAAAGGGGAAAGAATCAATTCGCACATCAACGGTCATTTCTTTTCTAACAAAGCCAATATCTTGGTTAGTGATATACACTTCTGCAATTAAATTTTCTTGAGGGACCAGTTTCATTAAAGGCTGAGTGGGGTTAGTCACAAAGCCGGGACTAGCTTGCAAATCGAAAATTTTCCCTGTAATCGGTGCTTTTAAGTTTTGATAGATAATTTGCTGCTGAGCCTCACTAATTTGGCTTTCTAGTTCAGAGAGCCGATTTTCATTATCTACGATCGCTCTGGTTAATTGGCTGTCAATTTGAGCAATTTGCTGCTTGTTTTGGGCAATGCGATCGAGAACATCTTTTTGGGTAGTTGCTTCTGTATTTTGTAGCTCTTCTCCTGCTTGTTGGAGGTCTAGGAGCAGACGTTGTTTTTCTTCTCGAAGATTATCAAGTCTTGCGGTTCGTTCTTGGACTTGTTGTTCTTGTTCAATTTTTCTAAATTCTGAAACCCCTCCTTCTTCAAACAGTTCAGTGAGTTTGCCTAATTTTCTGTTTTCTGTAGCCAGTTGAATTTCAGTATTATCGATTTGAACCTCTACTTGACGCAATTGCTTTCTAATTTGCTGCTCTTCGAGATGGGACGCTTCACGGCGGGTCTGTGCTTCTCGACTCGAAACTGTTAGCCGTTGGCTTTCATCAATTCCGAGGTTACTATCTATTTGCCCCAAACCAATTTGAGCGCGAAAGAGACGATTTTCCTTAACCAAAGCCTCACGGTTGCGAGTCAGCATAGCAAAGTGAGGAGGAATCTCTGAGAGATTAACTCCCGCTTCTACGGTGTTAGTGGGGCTATTATTCATCACTTGTTGGTAAAAGCGATTTTCTTGCTTTAATGATTGCTGAATTCTCTCTAAAGAATTAATCTGCGCTTTCGCTGTGGTGGAATCGTAGTGGAGGAGAATTTGCCCTTCTTGGACAATATCCCCGTCTTCAAGGGGTTCTCCTTGGCGCGTTGGGTCTTCTCCTGGTTCTATGGTTTCATTGATTGCCATTTTTTCCACAACTCCATTAATGGGAGATTGGACTTCTTTGACATTGCCTTCGGGTTTAAGTTGTCCTTGAGCGCCGATAACTTGCTCAATTTTTGCAAAATAGGCCCATCCGATCGCGAAGGCGATGACTCCTAACATTGTCCATAGGGTAAATCGTGGCCAAAAAGGAGACTGAGACAGAACAACTGATTGGTCAAAGTTTTCTTCGTAGGCGTTTGGCAGGGCCGAGGTTGAGCTTTGAGATTTGGCTAGTTGTGAGCTTTTCAGTTGGATATTCCCTTTGCCTTTGGGAGTCATTGAGTGGGGTTGATTGCCGTTGGTTTGGCTCATAGTTAGTCTCCAATTGATGAGAGTAGTAATAACCTAATAAATCTGCTCAAAAAATAATGAACAATCCAATCATGATTAATTGTCTTAAACGCGAGATTCTTGTTGTTGATAGAGGTAGAAATAGCGACCTTGAAGAGCCATTAACTCTTGGTGCGTTCCTTGTTCAACAACTCTTCCAGCATCCATCATCAGAATCAGATCGGCATTTTTGATCGTAGCTAACCGATGAGTAATGAACAATACAGTTTGGTCATGGAAGACTTCAGCTAAGTTATGGGAGACTTGTTCTTCGGTGTTGTAGTCAAGGGCGCTGGTGGCTTCGTCTAACACCAGCAGTCGGGGACGTTGCAGGATGGTTCGGGCGATCGCGATCCGTTGTCGTTGTCCCCCAGAAAGGGCGGCGCCTCGTTCCCCAACTTTTGTATTGTAACCAGCGCTGAGATTCATAATAAATTCATGAGCAACTGCTGCTTGGGCTGCTTCAATAATCTCGTCAGTGGTCGCATCAGGATTGGTCAGAGAAATATTTTCTTGAACAGTTCCTTCAAAAAGCAGAGGGTCTTGGGGGACGACTCCAATTTGGCGACGGAGGGAGTAGAGTTCTACTTTGGCAATGTCATAATTATCAATGAGAATGCGTCCTGATTCGGGTTCATAGAGACGTGCGACCAGTTTAGTCAGGGTACTTTTACCAGCCCCGCTTTCTCCTACCACACCAACAAATTGTCCTGGCTGAATTTCTAAATTAATATTATTCAACTGCATCGGACCGGAGCTTTTGAAACGGAAAGAGACATTTTCATAACGAATTCCTCCGTCAATTAGGGGCATAGGGATATTATCGCGATCGGCTTCTCCTTCTTGGGGGGTGTCAATAATGTCGCTGAGACGTTCTAAGGAGAGGGCTGTTTCTTCAAAGTTTTGCCAGAGTTGAGAGAGTCGCAGGAGAGGTTGGGTGACTTTTCCGCCGAGAATACGGAATGCAATTAATTGTCCTAAACTAAATTCTCCTTGTAGGGCCAGATATGCTCCGTACCAGATAATAATCAGAGCAGAGAGTTTATTGAGAAAGCCAGTGCTGGCGCTAGAGAGGGTGGAGGTGACCACACTTCTAAAGCTGGCTGCCACGTAGCGAGAGTAGAGTTCTTGCCAACGCCAGCGCGATCGCAGTTCAATATTTTGGGCTTTGACGGTTTGAATCCCTGATAGCACTTCTACCAGATGAGATTGGGTTTGAGCGTTGCGTTCGGCTTTGGTTCGCAGTTGGGCGCGAATTGTGGGGGAGAAGAACCAAGTGACGATCATTAACAGAGGAACAACAGATAAGCCAGCGAGGGTCAGTTTCCAGCTTAAAATGACCATGACTCCGATATACACAACGGAAAAAATGGAGTCAAGAACCACGGTTAAAGCTGTTCCTGTGAGAAATTGGCGGATGCGTTCGAGTTCGTTAACGCGACTGGAGAGTTCCCCAACAGGACGTTTTTCAAAGTAACGGAGGGGCAGTCGCAGCAGGTGATCTATCACTTTTGATCCTAAACTCATGTCAATGCGGTTGGTGGCATCTACAAAGATATAGGTTCTTAATGTGGTGAGGACAGCTTCAAAGATAGCAATGATGAGGACAAATCCCCCCAAGATGTTGAGTAAATCTACGTTGTTTTGGGCAATGACCTTATCAATGATGAAGAGCATCATCAAGGGAAAGGCCAGGCCAAAGACTTGGATAAAGAAAGACGCGATAAAGACAACAACCAGAGTCCCTTTGAACTTGTTGATGTATGGCATGAACCATTGAATGCCAAAGCGTTGTTGGGGGGTTTCTCTGGTGGCTTCAAGGAGGAGAATTTGTCCACCATCTCCCCAGGTTTCTTGAAATTCTTTGAGGGATTTGGTGACGACTCCTTCTCCTGGAATGCCAAGGGTAACTTCTCGGTCTTTGCTTTCGTAGAGAATGGCAAGGTCTTCTCCCCAACGAATTAAAGCGGGGGTTGTTGCACGGGGGATGGATTTAACGGGCAGTTGGGTCAGTTGTCCTTTCAACCCCAGCAGTTCGGCGATCGCCCCTGCTACTGGGAGCGAGAGGGTTTCACTCCGTCGCAGTTGGTCGCTTAAAACTCTTCGGATGACATCTTTACGGAAGGGGAGTTGGAAGTAGCGACTGAGCATTTGGAAGCAAGCAAAGGCGCGATCGAGCGCTGTATTTCCTTGCGGTCGCAGATAGGGATATTTTTTAATCCCGACAGTTTCTCCTTCTTGTTCATAGTCATCGGTTCCTGGCATCACGGCGGGAGCTTCTGGGACATCAATCACTTCTGCTGAGGGAATCTCTTCCCCCCCTTCCTCTATTGGAGGGGGGAGTTCCACTTGTTGAGGATTGAGCCAAGGGAGTTCTGATTTCAAGAATCCTACTAAGCGAGCGGGTTGTTTCCCTTCTACGGTGAGGACTGTGTTTTCGGTGATTTCTAGATGAGTGGCTACAGGAGCATTCACTAATTTTCCACCGCCACTGACTAGCCAAAATCGCTCTTGATCTCGTAAAGGATGATTAAGATCATAATTACTAACTCGGGTTGTCCCTGGAGCAATGGTCTGTATGATCGCTGTCTTTTGCTGGTTTAGGGTCAATTCTTTTAAATCAACTCCTCCTTGAGGCTGACGGTCTAATTCTTGGGAGAGGAGGATAAAGGCTTCGATCGCGCTACAGGTTTGTTGGAGGGCGCTGCGAAACCCTTCATTTTCCTGATATAGTTCCCAGAATTCTTCTGCTTTCAGGCTTAAAACAATAGTTTCCTCAGAGGCGATCGCCGTTTCACAAGGAACACCTCGCACTAACCCCACCCAACCGATCATTTTCCCTGGTGGTGCGAGTTCTAGGGTCAAGGGCATTTGATTTTTTGATTCATACCCCAATAAGCGGACTTGTCCTTGATAAATAATCTGGACTTCGGTGGGCATTCGTTCTCGCAACGCTAGCGCCTGACCCATTTTGTAACGGAGGGGTTTAATTTTTCCTCCTAGGGTTTCGCAAGCTGCTTGGGGAAGTTGGTCAAAGGGAAATTGATTCCTTAAAAAAGAAACAAAGTCTGTTGTGGTAAAGGTCATGATACTACCTCAGAGGCTTGGGCGTTGAGAGGTTCAACGGTGGTCAGTTTTTGAATTTGCTCTTCTAACCATTTACTAAAGAGTTCATGGAGGAGTTTTTGTCGAGTCCCCTCGTCTAGTTGAGCAGAAATTAGTTTTTCTAAGCGGACTATGATATTCCATTCTCCAACCCGTACAGGAGGCCAGAGTTGACCTGCTTCACTTTGGGCTAAAAGTTTCGCAATTTTTTCGTGGGGGGTACTCACCGGAACTGGACCGACGAGTCCTCGGGTTTGCGCTTCTGGACCTTCGGAGTATTGTTGAGCGAGTTCTTCAAAGTTGGCTTCTTTATTTTGGAGGCGAAAGTAGAGTTCAGTTGCTGTGTTGTTGTCTTTTGTCCGTAACAAAGAATACACCACTTGATCTAAATCCCGCTTACGCTGGAGGAAGTAGGATTCCACTTTTGTTCCCCAAGTCTCTTGTTTGAATTGTTGAATTTTATATTGACGCACGGCAATTTTTTCAAACTCTTGTTCGTTGAGTTGATAATACTTTAGCCAGGCTTGGGCGCGTTGTGGGTCGGTGAGTCGGTTTTGATTGAGGTATTGTGTTTTTGCGGTTTCTACTGCTTCACCTGAGCATTCGATAGCTGCGATCGCGTGATCCATGACCAGTTCTCGTAATAACTGAGGTAACATCTGATAAGTTTTCAGATGAGACAATAAGTTTTCGGGGAGAATGGGGGTTTGGTTAATCTTGATTACCTCGGTCATAAAAATTCTCCTTTCGTCCCTCCTATTTTTTGGGCAATGTCAGTGAGCGAGAAAACAGCACACCGATCGCAATCAGCGGCTGTTTTCCCTAAGCTGTGGTGCTTTTTTCAACTAGCTTGGGATGACTTGAGAAGGAAAGATTCCTCCTGCACTATTTCCCAAGAATTTTTGGTGGACAATTTCGCGGAAGGTTGCCAAGTTTTCTGACCAGCGATCGATTTGGGTTTCTATTTGAGAGCCATAATTAAAGCTCCCTGAAAACAACAGTGCGGGAACTGATTGATTAGGATCATTTTGCGCTCGTAACTGAACTTCATTGACACTTAAGTTTAATTGACAACCTTGTAATTGGTAAACGAAGTTTACAGACGCTTGGGGGAGACCATTGCCAATTTCTTGCCAGGGTCCTTGAGCGATCATTGTCTCCATAATAAATTGACGGGGATTCCTATTTTGCTCATTGCCAAAGCTAACAATGGTTTTGGGGGCAATACTGAGGGTTTGGTAGCCAGCTTGAGTAAATTTGGCCATAAATCCTTTCGCGAGGGTGGGGACTTTTAAGTGTTGTGCATTTTCCCCTGTCATAGGTTCGGCGAAAGTAATTTTCCGTTGCTGAGCTACTAGATTTACGCCATTTTTGAAGTTTAAGCGAGCTTGCAGTTGATTAAGGACGGGTTGTTTGACTAATTCCCAATCGGCTGGAATTACGCCGAGCGATCGCAAATTATCCACCGTTAACATGGTGGGGTTCAAATTTTGAGCAGAGAGTGTGATTGCCAGTTCTTGAATATCTAAAGGTTGATTCAAGGGATTAGCCGGGGCTGCATCTACCATAACTATTATTGATTTCGATTAAGTTGACTTTCATGTAAGAGGATATCGGATCAGTGACCTTTTCGCGAGGGAACTTTAGGAAATATGCAGACTTCCTTAATTTTCTCCCAAGATCGATGGTACGGGAATTTCTTGAGGACTCTCGAAAGGGGTTCTCTCAGGGTCTAAGCTGCTGCGAATCCGAGCAACGGTGTCCTCTGGTGTTTGGGGTGTTTCAAGAATCTGGTTCAGCCGTTCTAAAAACTCTGGTGCGAGGGTGCTGCTTGCTTGTTCACGAAAGGGGAGGTCTGTGTCTAGCCCGCTTTCTAAAATTTTACTTAAGATAGCATCTGGGGAGAGTGCTGCTTCGCTTAATGGTGGAATTTCAATCACCGAGGGTGGCACAGGATCGACCACGCGCTGTGCTTGTGCTGGGGGTGTAAAAAGCTCGGTGAGAGAGTACAGAGGGAAAAGAGTAACCAAGGCAAAGATTGTAAATTTCATTGTTTTTTCAAGATTGGGTTTTGCAGTTGATGAACCAACAAATCAATTAGATTTTAGGCGATCGCTCAATTGGCTGGCAAAATAGTCACTAGAAGAAAAAGCCATAGTTTAAGGACCCACTGAAGCGAATTCTTCCGTCTTGACCAAACTCGTCTTCAACATTGCCAAAGATATCAACTGCCATCAGGTTAACCACCAAAGGCAATTCCCGAAAGGGAACAACAGACACACCAGCATTCAGGTCTTGTCCTGTCCATTCTGCAATCCCATTCACTCGCGGGATAATTTGTACTGCGACACTGCCAAAGAGATTGAAAGAGCCATTCTCATCAAATTCAAAGTCATTGACTGAACTAAATCTACCATCACCAATCCCAGCCGTGACATAGGCGAGTCCAAAGGGAGAAATGGGGTCTTCTCGCAGTTGAAACCGTTGCGTCCCCACTAAGTAAAAATTGGTTTGTGGCGGGGTAATATTATCTGGACTAAACCGAATCAGGTTTTCGATTCCAAAAGAGACTGCTAAATCGGAAGAGAAGTTCCGACTAACTTCAAAGCTCAAACTACCAGTTTCCAAGGGGTCGCTTTCATTTTCGCCAGTGAGACTATAAAAAGTGAGGGTCGCGTCAACACCAATGGTTTTGTAGGGATCGCCAAAACCAACAGATGCAGCAATTGAGCCATCTTCAGCATCGCCAAAGCGGTTTGGGGTTTCAAAGATTACTCCAACGTCAATTTGACCTGATGAATTCCCATAGCCAATGGGATTCGCGTGGCTAATAGCTGGACTGACCACTTTTTTGATTTTTTCATCAACTAAAGCCAGTTCAACTTGACGACGCTCACTAGGTTGGAGAGAATTCAAAAAGGTGATGATTTTTTGATTTTGGGTTTGAGAAATGATAAATTGGCGATCTGGGGTAGCTTCTAATAGAGACAGTTGTCCGATGAGGCGAGTTGAGACTTGTCTTTGAGAGGGAGAAAGAGAGAGTTCTTGTTGAGCAGTTCCCAGATAGTTTAGGATTTGCTGGAGTTCATTGAGAGAAACGGCGGTTGTTCTTGGGCGGTTAAAATTCCCTCCAAAAACTAATCTTTGTACCCCTTGCAACAATCCTTCTGTTTGTGCTGAAGACAATTGAATTTCTCTTGTCGATCGCCCTTGGAGTTGAGTGAGAAAGTCAATTAATTCTGCTCGTTCTTCTTGTTGGGGAGTCGTCAGGTTTTCGGTGGGGAGTCCTTGAAAAAAGCCAATTAAATTGTCAATTTCTGGTTGAGTTAAACGAATGGTTTCGGGAGCGCGATCGCTGAGGACTAAAATTTCAACAGCTGCTTCTTCATTGGGAGTCAAAGAATTAATTAACTCGGTTGCTCTTTGAGTTTGTCGAGAGGAAAGGATAACAGGGGTACTGGTTTGTCTTTGCAGTTGTTCTAATTCAGTGATTAAGCGTAGGATTGTTTCATCTTGGTTGACGCGCAAGCGTCCTTTTTGAATGGCTTGTAATCCTGTGATCAATTCAGCTAATTCGACTTGGGTTAAAACCGCTTGTCGGGAGGGATCGAAGTCTTGACGTTGGGCTGTTTGGACTAATTGAGTTTCGGGATTAAAGAAAACAAAGGCGATCGCGCTTTGGAAAGCTGCTGTTTGTTTCAAGGATAAAGAAATCGTTTCTTCTTGGGAGGTTTCGGCGAGAAATTCTTGAATAACAATTAATTGTTCTCTTTGGGAATTGTTAAAGTTTTGAGAAGGGATCATCGCCAAAAACTGACGCAGACTTTCCCGTTTACTTCTGGTTAAAGTGATTGAATCTCCTACGGTTTGCGTTAATAATATCTGATTAATTGCTGTTACTTCTGTGCTGCTTAAATTGCCAAAAATTTCTCTTAATAATGTAATTTGTGCTGGGGAAAGTTGATAGGGAGAAGACTGTTGTCTTGAAAGTTGCCCCAGTTCCTCTTGCAGTTGGGGAATTTGATTTCTCTGTAAGGAACGAGGCTCTAATATTTTAACTAATTCTAAAGCCTGTAGGGTTTGTTGACGTTCATATTCGGTTAAAATCCCTGTGACGGGAAACCCATCAATTGATTGCTGTGGTTGAAACTGGGGAATTGTATCTTGAGGTGATTCTGGAATCCAAATTAGGCTTTGGTTTGCTTCAGCGACTTTTTCCGATGATAAGAAAGCAAGTCCACTGGCGATCAAAAATCCTCCCAACTGATATCCCAGTCTTGTATGCAAGAACATTTTTTTACTCAACTCCACCTTAAAAATTTCCTATTACTTTACGCTACTTTTATTAACTTTGTCAAGACGATAATCTTTCTAAGTTTGAGCGGGTTGCAGATTTTACCATAGCTTAACAACACCAGTCTCTACTGATGAATGATGTCATGGGTTCTCTAGTGTTAATCAAACAGAGAATCCCTGAACAATCAGCCGAATAAATAATGATAACTTAGGGTGAGGATAAAGATGAGTTGAGCAGCGATCGCGAATAAATAAAAGATTATCCTTGGCTTAAAGACTGATAATAAGAGAGCGACACTTTTTAAGTCAATCATTGGTCCAAAAACCAGAAAGGCTAATAAAGAACTGGTGGTAAAGGATGCGGAAAAAGAAAGGGCAAAAAAAGCATCAACTGTTGAACAAATTGAAATCAACCCTCCTAATAACATCATCACAAAAATAGAACTAACAGGACTTTGTCCTAAGCCTAAGATTAGTTCGCGAGGAGTAAACACTTGAATCACGGCTGCGATCGCGCTTCCTAAAACTAAAATTCCTCCTAATTCTCTTAGTTCTTGAGTCAGATTATTTAAAAAAGTTTGCCAGCGAGATTGACTAAAATAATTATCTTTTGTTAGACTTGAGGAGACTGTTTCCAGAGGGATCGGTTGACCCGTTGAATTTAAAAGAAAAGTGCCAGACTGAAGTAACATCGGTTCTTTTTCTTTGATTTTGGGACGAGTTTTAATTTCTTTGGCATAGTAGTTTAATTGTTTCGCGAGGGTGGGTTGTAAAATGACTTTAACATCTTTTTGAACGGCAAAAATACAACTAATAATTACCGCAACCATTAAAGAAAATAAAACGCGCAAGCCAACGATTTCGGGTTGGTCTCGAAAAGCGATCCAAGTTGACCAAATCACGATCGGGTTAATAGTTGGGGCTGCCAGTAAAAACCCAATTGCCACAGAAATCGGCACTCTTTGCAGGAGTAAACGCCTAGCAACGGGAACATTTCCACATTCACAAACGGGAAATAAAAACCCGACTAAACTTCCCATCAAAGCGCCTAAAATTGGGTTTTTGGGAAGAGATTTTAACAGTCTAGTATCATCGATGTAAAGCAATAAAAAGCTGGATAAAACGACTCCCATCAATAAAAAGGGAAAGGCTTCGACAATTAAACTGAGAAATAAGGTAAAACTATTGGACAACTGATTCATGGCGTTTCTTAATGGGTTGCGCGGGGTTTCCAACGTAGATGGTCATCGGGTCTAAGGATTTTCCTGTCACACTTCCTAATCCCAGTACAGCACCACGACCAATGGTGACATTTGGCCCCACGATCGCGCCAGCAGCAATCCAACTTCCCTCTTTAATTGTGATTGAACCTGTAATTAGAGAAAAATTAGGGTCACTCCAGTTATGATTTCCCGTACACAAGTAAACTCCTTGGGAAATACAGACATGGCTTTCAATGGTAATTAGGGCGAGATTATCCAGCCAAGCGCCCTCTCCGAGCCAAACATGATCGGCGATTGTCACTCGCCAAGGAAACTTAATACGGACTCCGGGTTTAATACGAACTTGCTGGCCGATCTTTGCGCCAAAAGCAGAGAGAAGTCGGGTTTTGAAGCCAGAAAATGGAATCCAATAACTGGTAAATAGGGGACTTCCGATAAAATACCAGAGGAGTTGTTTCCAGTAGGGCGCTCCGGGAGTATATGATCCAATTGTATAGTTATCAAGGCGCATCGCTTTCACAGGTGGGTCGATCGATTTTTCCACAATTATTTAAGCATAGTTCATGAAAATATAGATAACTGCACCAAAATCTTCTGTAACTTATCGATCTGACTCTTCCGACAAAGTAACCAACTGGTTAGTTTTTTTGCGAAAGGCAATTTAGACGTATTTTACCCAAAGCGCGATCGCGTTCTCAAACTTCCTGCTATGATAAGGATTCAACTTGCCGTCCCTGTTAAGATTGATTATTCTAAGTTAGCGACTGATGCTCAAACATACCTTATCTGTTTTGGTAGAAGACGAAGCTGGTGTCTTGACCCGCATTGCTGGTTTATTTGCAAGACGAGGCTACAACATTGAAAGCCTTGCGGTCGGACCGACGGAAAAAGAAGGCATTTCTCGGATTACAATGGTTGTCCCAGGGGATGATCGCACGATCGAGCAGTTAGCCAAGCAACTCTACAAGTTAATTAATGTTCTGAAAGTGCAAGATGTTACAGAAATTCCCTCTGTGGAACGAGAATTAATGCTAATCAAAGTCAATGCCACTGCTTCTGGACGAGCAGAAGTGATAGAATTGGCGCAAGTCTTTCGGGCGCGAGTGGTGGACATTTCCGAAGACACTCTAACGTTAGAAGTGGTTGGCGATCCTGGCAAAATGGTCGCAATTATTAAGATGTTACATAAGTTTGGGATTCGAGAAATGGCCCGCACTGGAAAGATTATATTGACGCGGGATTCTGGAGTCAATACAGAATATTTGAAACTGGTGGAAAGCGTTAACAGTGACCAGTAATCAAACAATGTAGAGACGTTCCATGAAACGTCTCTATAATCCATTCTATTAATTGTTAAAATTCAGTTTAACACCTTGAATAGAATAGTCTAGGAGTTGCATGGGATGCAACAAAGGTATTTCGATTCCTTTTTGATGCAAGTGTTTTTGAATCTGTAAAGAACAACCAGGGTTAGAAGAAGCGATTAATTTCGCGCCAGTATTGACCAAGTTATTGGCTTTTTTCTCTCCCAATTCTTCAGCAACTTTAGGCTGTAACATATTATAAACCCCTGCACTGCCACAACACAAAGCAGCATCGATCGGTTCATGAATATTCACATTAGGAATCTGTTTTAATAGTTGTCGTGGTTGTAAACTAATTTGCTGTCCATGTAGGAGATGACAAGCATCTTGATAAACTAAGTCTAACGGTTCATCTTGCAGGGGAGAAAGTTGCGCCGTTAACCCCACTTCTGCTAGAAATTCTTGCACATCTTTGACATTATTGGCGAAGTCTTTGGCTTTCTCTTTATACTCAGGATCATCTTCTAAAATATGACCATATTCTTTGAGGGTATGTCCACAACCTGCAGCGTTAATAATAACTGCATCAACTCCTGTTTCTGCAAAACTATCAATCATTTGTCTGGCTAAACTCTGCGCTTGTTTTTCTTGTCCTTGGTGTGCGGGTAATGCAGCACAACAACCCTGAGTTTTTGGGATAACCACTTCACAGCCATTCGCGGTTAAAACTCTCACCGTTGCTTCATTTACAGAAGAGAAAAACAGACGCTGCACACAGCCTAAAATTACGCCAACACGATAACGTTTCTTTCCTTGTGCGGGGATAATATCAGGAAGATTATCGCGAAAAGATTGGACGGTAATTTCTGGTAAAATGGACTCCATTGCTGCTAGACGAGGGGATATTTTTTCCAGGATTCCAGTCTTGCGAATAAGAGTTTGTAAGCCTAATTTTTGATAGGCAACAAGGGGAATTAAAAGGGGACGAAGGCGATCGGGATAGGGAAAAAAATTAAAAATTAACTGTCGATAAATTTGATCGAGAGGGTGACGAGAATAATTTCTTTCTACTTGAGGACGAGTCGCTGCGATGAGTTTATCATATTGAACATCGGAAGGACAAGTGGTAACACAAGCTAAACAACCTAAACAGGAATCAAAATGTTCGACGGTTGCTTCATCTAAGTCTGCTTCTCCTTTATTAATTGCATCCATTAGATAAATACGTCCTCTCGGGGAGTCCATTTCTTTTCCAATGACCCGATAACTGGGACAAGTGGATAAACAAAAACCGCAGTGGACACAATCATCAACTAATTCTGGTTGCGGTGGTTTTTTGGGGTCAAAGCCGTTTTCTGGTTGGATAAAGTTATTGAGAGTTGCTTCTTTTTCAGTCATGATTATTTTAGGTGGTGGTTTTGATTCCCCCAACCCTCCTTAACTAAGGGGGGTTATCGGAGTTACTGAAACTTCAGAGGAGAAATATTAACTTACTTTTTGGGACTCATATCGGGTTATATTCCGCCAACAAAACGGTTGGGACTAAACTGATTATTGGGGTCAAATTGTTGTTTGATTTTCTTCATCATGGTTAACGCATTGCCCGTGTAACCCCAAGGGTCAATTTCTGTTTTCACTGTATTGGATGCTTCTAAAATCGTGAGAAATCCTTGATTATCTTGGCATAAATTACGCATTTCTTTTAAGTGAGAGATATCTTGATCTGATGTTAAAACTAATTTTCCTAAACCACTTTTATTATGAATGATCCCGTAATGGTCTGCGGGGAGTTGCGAGAGAAAATGCGCGATCGCGCTGGGCAATAATCCAATTTTACAGGTGATTCCACTATCATTGGGACAAACAGAGGTTAAAGATTTCAATTGATCCCATAATGATTTTTCATTGTTGTCTTCAAACCGAGTCATTGTTAAATTTAAGGATTTGCCAATGGTGCTTAATTCTTCAATTTGTTTCGCAATGCTTTCAGGAATGGTTTCAAACTGAATGATTAACCCACAACCTTCACCAAGATTAAGGTTTTTCACCACAGAAACTGATAAGAAATCGGCGCGGGTGGGAGTAAAACTGGAATTGCGAAGCGCCTGCGCCATCTGTGCTATCTTTTCAGTGTCTCCTGTAAACGCAATAGTGCCCGATGCAGGGGGAAGAGGATAGGTGCGGAAGGTGAGTTGGGTAATGATTCCTAATGTGCCATAAGACCCCGTAAATAGCTTCATAAGGTCGTATCCTGCAACATTTTTCACCACACGCCCCCCAGCTTTGGCGATTTCTCCATCCGTGCGGACAAAGGAAAGCCCAATCAATAGGTCTCTCACTCCACCATAGCGTTCGCGCCAACTGCCCGCATCGGCGGTGGCGACAATTCCCCCAAGGGTGGCCCTGTCGGGATAAGCTGGATCGAGGGGAAGAAACTGATTGTGGGGTTGGAGTTGCTGTTGAAGGTCAGCGAGGGTGATTCCCGATTGAACAGTGATTGTTAAATCACCAATAGCATGATCTATGACCTGATTGAGAGGGCGGGTGCTAAGATAGACATCAATTTTGCTGGGAAGTCCGCCCCAAGTTGCTTTGCTACCCTGACCACAGGGGAAAATTGACCACTGCTGTTGTTGCGCGATCGAGCAGACCTTTGCTAAAGTGTCTTCAGTCTGAGGGAGAATGAGAGGTTTTTCAGGTAACTGTGGCGATGGTTGCCATTGGGGATGATAATGAATTTGGTCGGATTGAATGAGAGAATCGAGGGCTTGCGCGATCGCGCTAGAATTATGATCCATAGTTTAGCGAGTTGGGAACACTGAACTTAACGAAAAGAGATGAGAGTGTCAATTATTTCGCCCCCAACCCCCAATTCTGGGGGCTTTCTTGGCGCAGATGTTTACACAAATCTATTCATATTGCTGTTGGTCACTTCTTAATTATCAATTATGATTAGTACCATTATCCTGGCAGGGGGACACAGCCGTCGGATGGGAGAAGATAAGGCGTTAATTGAAGTCGATGGAATCCCGCTTCTCCAGCGCACTTGTCAGTTAGCGCAAACGGTCACCTCCCAAGTTTATATTGTGACTCCTTGGCGAGAAAGATATCAAGAGATTATTCCTGACGGTTGTGAAATGATTCCTGAAATGATCTTACCCCATGAAACGCCTCCTCATGGCCCTTTGGTTGCGCTATATCAAGGGTTACAAAATGTGCAAACGCCTTGGGTTTTAGTGCTAGCTTGCGACTTACCGAAACTAACCGCAACGGAATTAAAATTCTGGTGTCAACAGTTGGATTCGGTTACGGCTGAAAAGATAGCCTTACTCCCCAAATCTCCAGAAATTTGGCAACCGCTTTGTGGGTTTTATCGACAAGAATCTTCTGCTTTATTTGCCACTTATTTAGCCAGTGGTGCGCGATCGTTTCAAGGGTTCTTAAATCAGCATCCTGTTCAGGAATTAAGGGTGCGCGATCGCGCTACTTTATTTAATTGTAATACCCCCGAAGATTTGGCAGAAATTTAGCAATTTAGACAAGCTCCGATCAATATCTAACTAGGGCTTGCTGAAAAAGTTAATTAGTCGGTGAAGACTGTTATTTGTTATTTGTTATTCGTTATTTGTTACTCCCTTTTCCTTGTCACCTTGTGTCTCTCATGGTTCGCTCGGGCTCATTAGCGGTTGAAAGCCTTATTATCCTAAAGGTTTCAGCTTAATTCAGCAGACCCTAACTAAAATAAAAATAACCAGCTTGAATTCCGCCAACAACAAAACCTAAAATTCCGCCGAGATTGACGATCGCTTGTAACTCGTTTTTAACAATTGAATTAACGGTCTGTTCTAACTCTTCAGGAGTGGTCGCATTGACCCGATTAATAATCACTTCATCGATGGATAAAATGGGAATAATCTTCGTGATAATTGTTTCTAATTCTTCTTCTAGATAACGCTCTAAAATTAAGGATAACTCTTCACTAATCACGTCTAAAGATTGGTTCACAGATTCCGAAGATTGCAAGCGCTTAATAATCAAAACTGCCACATCTTCCCAATCAATTGAATTGCCAAGAGCTTGTAATAAATTAGCCCCTTTCTCTTGCAAATAGGTTTGTATGGCTTCTCGAACACTGATCCGTAGTTGACGAACCGTGGAAACTGGTAAATTTTGTAAGGATAGACTTTTTAACCAATTGCGAATTTGAGGGCGAATTTCTAAAGTGAGAACTAACTCTTCAATTCTCATATTAGCCGTTTCTTTTTCGTCTAAACAAAACGATCGCAAACGGTTTAAAGTATTGCGAAGTCCAAAAACATTAGCCACAACCCAATAAGTTCCACTGGACTTTTCACGAAAAGTTTCATCGATAATTTGGATATTGCGATCACTCAGCAAATCAATGATAATCAGTCGTAGGCGATTGGGGGGTAGGACAACATCAACTAACCAATCAGACAGTTGTTTTGCTTGAGCGTCTGTAAATTGAAAGTCAATCAGCACCTGGTCAAAAATTTGGTTCAGTTGCGCTTCTAAAAAGTCTTCTCGTCTCGCTAAAACTTTTACTAAACGGGGTAAAGACTCACTAAATAAATCTCGCAGCACATTCCCTAAAACTTGAGCGCTTTTTTCCTGCTTATTCTGCCCAACTTCCTGTAGTGATGATTTCAATAACCAAGAAATTGCTGCTTTGACTCGTTCTGGTTGCAATAAGCGACGAGCAATTTTTTGTAATTCGTCAGGGGTAAGCAGTGACCCCATAATGGTATTGGCGACCCGTTTGGCGAGGTTAGCCTGGTTACGGGGAATTAAACCTGGGGTGAAGGGGAGACGTTTTTTTCCGATGTAAAGGGGTTTATAGGGACGAAAAAGCATTTTGATGGCGATGTCATTGGTAAAATACCCAATCACCGCCCCTGCTACTGGTGGAACAATGAGTAACCCAAGTTCAGAGAAATTCAAAATTAAAAAGCGTTAGTCTCTAATGCAGCCTTTCTATCTTATCCTAACCTGCGACAATATGGACTGTTTAGCCAAAACTGCTTCCAATTAACAGGGGAGATGAGCCAGTTTAAAGAATGACACAAGCTGAGAAGAACTTGCTGATAGTTCTCGATATAATTTGGGTTTGAAAACATAAATTTATCTTTTTGAGTGCTGAAGGTTAACTCCTATGTCTAAGCGCGTGATGTCTCATTCGGTTACTCCCACTTTGCCAGATCAGACTGACAAACCTTTGGTTTTAGACCTGAAACAATCTTTAAAACAAGCTGACCAACAAGCGAAGTTTCTGCACTTACAAGCAGAGGTAGAGTCTCTTTGGCAACAAGTCCAACGCTCCCGAAATAATGATAATTAATCCCAGAACTAATTCTTGGGTTGAATTTGCCAGTCAAACCCTTGAAAAATAGCTAAAAAGCAATGGGCAATTGGCAAGTTAATGAGTTAATTTAATAAGTGTAAGCTAATTGTTTATATGTCGCAGACGAAGGCTGTTGATGTTCTTATTCTGACCAACGGACCTGGAGAAATCTCTACTTGGGTGCGTCCAGTGGTAGCAGCATTACGGTCTGATCCATCTCCACAATTAGAAATTAGAATTTCTGTCATTCTATCTCCTTGTCCTCACGCTACGGGACGAGAAGTAGAGGTAGCGAAATCAATTCCAGGTGTTAACCGTGTCCAAGGCGCGGAATCGTTTTTCTCCTTCCTGTTGTGGGGAAAAACTGCGGATAACTGGAGTTGGTTCAAGGACGGAGTGGTCTTGTTTCTAGGTGGAGATCAGTTTTTCCCAGTTGTCATCGGCAAACGACTGGAATATTCCATTGTCATTTATGCAGAGTGGGAAGCACGCTGGCTTTTGTGTGTTGATCATTTTGTCGTAATGAACGCCGACATAATCCGAAAAGCTCCTCAATCTTATCGCTACAAATTTACAACCGTCGGTGATATCATGGCAGACTCACAAATTGCTCTCAATACTGAACTTTCTGGCTTAAAGCTGGAAACTGGCACTGAATTGATCGGGATTTTGCCTGGGTCGAAACAGGCGAAGTTAATGCAGGGGATGCCCTTAGCGATCGCGATCGCACAATCTCTTGCCGAAAAACGCCCTAGCACTCAGTTTATCATTCCAGTTGCTCCCACAGTAGATTTAGAAACCTTAGCTCATTATGCCGATCCCAAGCATAACCCGATCGTTAACAAAATCGGAAGCACCCAGGCCGAATTAATCCAACCCTCAGAAGAATTACCCTACCTGCAAACGGAGAAGGGCTTAAAAATCCTGCTCTGGCAAAAATTCCCCGCCTATGATTTGCTTTCCCAATGCAGCCTTTGCCTCACTACGGTGGGCGCAAACACAGCAGAGTTGGGAGCATTAGCCATTCCGATGATTGTGCTTTTGCCCACCTATCAACTGGATGCGATGCGAGCTTGGGATGGTTTGCCAGGAATCCTTGCGAATCTGCCTGTGATTGGAGGAAATTTTGCTAGGGTGATCAACTGGTTCGTTTTGCGGAAAAAACGTCTATTTGCTTGGCCAAATATCTGGGCAAAAGAGGAAATTGTCCCCGAATTGGTGGGAAATTTAGACCCAGAATCTGTGGCAAACCTCGCCTTAGAATGGCTAGAACACCCTGATCAGCGTTTCGGGATTCGATCGCGCTTGCAAGCTGTAAGAGGTCAACCCGGGGCTTCTAAAAAAATTGCCTCCGTTTTGTTAGAGCAGTTGCAACAGAGTGCTAACAACAACAACGGAGCGCCTAAAACCCCTTAATTTTGAGCAACTAAGGGCTTTTCAGTGAGCAGTTTAACCGCTTCTTGGTATTGCTCATCAGCTTTCGTTCCCATTTGAGGAAAAGGAATTAAAGACTGGGGAACAACATAGTCGGGTTTAATTCCCGCTTTATGAATATCACGGTGGCTGGGAGTTTCATATTTAGCCACCGTCACCGCGATCCCAGAATCATCAGGGAGATTAAACAGGGATTGAATTAAGCCTTTGCCAAAGGTGGTTTCACCGAGAATTTGAGCGCGATCGTTGTCTTGTAACGCTCCTGCTAAAATCTCACTAGCACTGGCGCTGCCTTGATTGACTAACACAATCAACGGCGCATCCGTTACAGCAGAGTCACTTGCCCCGTAACTGCCGATCATCCCTTGACGATTTACGGTATAAACCACTGTTCCCGACTTTAACCACAAACGAGCGACTTCAATGCCCGCTTGCAATAAACCGCCTGGGTTATTGCGTAAATCAAGAATAAATCCTTTTGCCCCTTGATTTTCCAAGTCAACGATCGAGTGAGCAATTTCTTTAGTGGCATTGGCGCTAAATTGAGCCAGACGGAGATAGCCAATGGGGGCTTCGCCATTGCTATCATCGAGACGAGCATACACAGGATTTAAAGCAATGCGATCGCGGACAATTTCCACATCTCGAACATTAAGATTTTCTCCCTCTCCAGACTGAATTTTTAAAGTGACTGCAGTGCCAACTTTGCCCCGCATTCGGGAGGCTGCTTCATCGAGAGAGAGGGTTTTGGTTTCTACCCCGTCAATGGCTAAAACCCGATCGCGCGGTTTAATCCCTGCTTGTTCGGCGGGAGACCCATCAATGGGAGTCACCACTTCTAACTGTTTGCTTTTGGGATTAATATCAATTTGTAGCCCGACTCCAGAGAGTTCTCCTGATGTATTGACTTGTAAACTGCGATACTGTTGGGGTCGTAAGAGGCGGGTAAAGGGATCATCGAGAGTCTCTAACATTTCCTCGATCGCGTCGTAAGTAGCCTCGCGGTCAGAAAACCCCTGATCTAAAAAGCGTTGGCGGACGAACCACCAATTTTGATCATTAAAACTATCATCTATATAAGCCTGATTAACGATGCGCCAGGCTTGGAGAAATATCTTTTCTTCTTCGTTGTAATAAGCCGTGGCATTTGTCGTCCAGCTAAGCCACGCCACGCCAACAACAACGGTTATCGTGAGCAATTTTTGCCAGAAAGTGGATTTTATCATTACTGAGTAGGCAAGATGAGTAGCAGTTTATCCTTGCGATCTTCTTTGAGGAAGGAAACGCTTTGAAGTGAATTTATCACAGTGGAATCATTGATAATTATAATATCAACACTCAGGATTCCTGTGGCATTTCCGACAGCAGTTACCAGTTACCAGAAAGAGCTTTGGCTGATCTCTCCCTCAGAAATTTTGATTTTTCTTAATATAAACCTTGCTCATCTTAACCTTTGTTAAAAATTGATACATCAGACATTACGCCCTCTGATAAACTAGAAAGTCTGGTTAATCAGGGATTGAGAGCGATCGCAGCCTTCCCCTCCTCTACCTGAAGTGGGAAAATTTATGTTACAGTCTCTTTAGGAAAAAGGTATTATTCCCTTCATCGTCCTCCGTCGAAATCTTCCTGACTTGAGCGTTCCTCTCAAGGCGAAGGAAAAAAAGATGCCAAAATTGGCGATGTATAGCAATCACGTTTTTAGTTTAGGAAGTCGAGCTTTATGTTCACAAAACAAGTAACTGATTCTAAAATTTATCAATGGTTTGATGAACGCCTAGAAATCCAAGCGATTTCTGATGACATAGCCAGTAAGTATGTTCCACCTCACGTGAATATTTTTTACTGTCTGGGTGGCATTACCCTCACCTGCTTCTTAATTCAGTTTGCCACTGGCTTCGCCATGACCTTCTATTACAAGCCAACTGTTGCTGAAGCATTTTCTTCAGTGCAGTATCTCATGACTGATGTCAACTTTGGTTGGCTCATTCGTTCCATCCATCGCTGGTCAGCTAGTATGATGGTTCTAATGATGATTCTTCATACATTCCGCGTTTATTTGACTGGAGGCTTCAAAAACCCCCGCGAGTTAACTTGGATTACTGGCGTTATCTTAGCCGTTATTACCGTTTCCTTTGGGGTAACAGGGTATTCCCTCCCTTGGGATCAGGTCGGTTATTGGGCGGTTAAAATCGTTTCTGGTGTTCCCGAAGCGATTCCCGTTGTTGGCCCTCTGATTGTTGAGTTAATTCGGGGTAGCGCTAGTGTTGGACAAGCAACTCTTACTCGTTTTTACAGCTTACATACCTTTGTTTTACCTTGGTTTATTGCAGTCTTCATGCTGTTACACTTCCTGATGATCCGTAAACAAGGTATTTCTGGTCCGTTATAAAGTGCGGTTGTGGAAGTAACCAACACATATTCATTTCGTCAAGAGGAGAACAAAATAATCATGTCCACCTTAAAAAAACCAGACTTAAACGATCCGAAACTACGGGCGAAATTGGCCCAAGGAATGGGTCATAACTACTACGGCGAACCCGCATGGCCCAATGACTTACTCTACACCTTCCCAGTTGTTATTCTTGGCACGATCGGGCTGTGTGTGGCTTTAGCTGTCCTTGATCCAGCAATGACAGGAGAACCTGCTGATCCTTTTGCCACTCCTTTAGAAATTCTTCCAGAGTGGTATTTTTATCCTGTGTTCCAAATTTTACGGATTGTTCCCAACAAACTGTTAGGAATCGCTGCAATGGCTTCCATTCCTCTCGGTTTAATGTTGGTTCCCTTCATTGAAAATGTGAACAAATTCCAAAATCCCTTCCGTCGTCCCGTGGCAACGGCTGTTTTCTTATTCGGAACTTTTGTTACGCTCTGGTTAGGAATTGGGGCAACTTTCCCCTTAGATGAGTCCTTAACTTTAGGCTTATTCTAATCCCAATTTTCTAACTAAGCCCGATCGTCCTCCCTTCTTGAGTAAGGGGGGATTTTTTTGTCATTCTATCTGAAATGCGTCAATGGTTTCTATAGCGCTACAGGTTTTGTTTAGGACATTCTGGAGAATAGTAGCGACCGAGACGGTCGCACTCCCAGCCACATTAAACGTCCTAACCTATCGGAATTTTTTGAACTCTTTGTTAAGTTAAGCAGCCTTAGTTATCAGGTGCAACCCTTAATTGAATAAAAAGTTTATCTAAAAGTTAATCGTTGTCGCCACTGGTTAATTTAACACGCTCAGTAGAATATTTTATTAATTGGGTTGGATCAGACCTGAATTTGATTAGAGACTGCGCTAAGATGAAAATAACCAACTGGTTAGAAAGTAGTTGAACAGTGATGCGGCAGTTTATGATCATTCTCTTAAACCCGACTCTTTACCTTGGCGCGATCGCGCAAAATGAATGAAATAAAAAATTGGGAGTGAAAAACAATGTCAGGTAAAATTGTTCCTCAGCAAAGAAGTTATCCGACCGCCTATGCGTTGTGGTGTTTTTGCTTTTTATCAGTATGTGGGGTTCACCGCATCTACGCCAGACGCTATTTTTCAGGCTTTTTCTATTTAATAACATTTGGGGTTTTAGGAATTGGGCAATTACTCGATTTATTTTTTATTCCAGGTATGATCGATGAAGAAAATTTAAAGTTGAAAGCCCTTTATGGTTATCAACCGAATGAAGCAAATTTTTATCAAGCTCCTGAAAGTATTGTTATTAATTTACCCTCTCGTCAAACCCCACAAGCAGAAATTAAAGAGTCTTCACCCAAAAAACTAACTGATAAAGACATCGATCGCGCCATCCTAAAAGTTTGCAAAGAAAGCGAAGGCGCAACCCTAGCGGAAATTTTTCTAGAAAGCGATGAAGACTACGAAAAAATCGAAGCAAGGATTCAAGAATTGATGAAGCAAAACCTGTTAACCATAGATAATCGTGTAGAAGATGGGAAAGTTATTTATATTATTAATTAGTTATTTGTTCGTTGTTCTTCGTTCTTGGTTTAC
>CAYXDG010000042.1:0-30621 GCA_964463655.1 uncultured Dactylococcopsis sp. | reverse complement strand
GGTAGCTCGTCATGCTTATAACTGGGGTTTATCGTTAACTAAATTTATCCTAGACCATAACCAAGCCAATCCTGAAGATAAGCTAAAGTTTCCCTCGGCGATAGAGCTTCACAAGCTATTGGTTGCGTTATGTAAACCCCGTGAGAGTTGTGGTTTGGAATGCGATCGAGACTTGAATGCAAGTATTAATTTGTCTTTCGCTTGCCCTTCGCTCGTGTAAGTCTGTGGACTAGATAGAGCCGTCTCTTCTAGGAAGAACCCTCGTGGTAGGAAGCAGGAAGTTAACAGCAAGATTGTCCTTTTTGGTCAGTTTTGTATAAGTTTATCAGAACGGGAAATATCAAAACAGTGGAATTGTTCTCATCAGGGATGTTAAAATTTGTAAAGTGATAAAGACTAAGGTTACAGAACTTTCCCTGAACTATGCTTGAGATGCTACCCCCCATTAACATTGATACCACGACCCTAGCTGGTTTGAGCCTCTGGGCGTTTGCGCTTTATTTAAGTTTTTCCTCTCTCCGAGAATGGATTATGAGGCAACTGATGCGTTGGTTTAACTTTGCTGAGCGATCGCTGTATCTTTCTGTCCAAGAGTTTGAGCGCACCCGTGAAGCCAGAGAGTCACAAAATGCTTTTTATGCTTCTATCTTTAGTATTATTCCTTTTTTGATCATGGGATTGCTCTGTAACTATGGCGTAGAAATCAGCTTAGGGCGTAGTTGGGCGATTAGTATGGGAATCCTTGCTTGTATGGCTTTTGGGGTGTATGAACTAGGGCGACAATCTCAACAATAATTCAACTCAAGATGCAGTGTTGGTTAAGTTTGTCAACTCACCTTTGACAGAGGATTGCCTGTCTTAAATTCTTACTAATGACAGTAACGAAATTTTCTGACGCAAGTTAAAATTACAGCGTAGCAACGTCTGTGAAGAGGAAAGACAATGGCTGACGTAATTCGTGTCATTTTATCTGTCATTATTCCCCCCGTCGGGGTATTTTTGCAGGTAGGCTTTGGCGGACACTTTTGGTTAAATATTCTACTCACGCTTTTAGGATACATTCCCGGTTTAGTTCATGCCATTTGGGTGATCGCTAAGAAATAAACAAAATCAGAAAACCCGGAATCTTGAGCCGGGTTTTTATTTTCAGAGAGATTACTGACTTAGGCTTTTCCAATCCACATCAAATCCTTCGAGAAGGAGAGAAGAATTGTAAATTTGCAGAATAATCAGTAAAAAGACGAAAAATAAGCCCATAAAGACAGCCATCACAGGAGTTGTTCCCCAACCAGGAGCAACTTTTCCGTATTCGGAGTTTAATGGTTTGAGAAGGTTTCCTAATCGAGTCCGTTGTGCCATATCCTTTAAAGTTTTAATGTTAACCTATCGCTTTTCATTGTAGTTTGACATCCTCCCCGCCCTAAAAGGCGGAGATTCCTACTAGAACCCACTTAATTGTTTGTCCTCTCGGTGGGTTGATGCTTCAACGGGAACAGCTACCGAATCGGTAGTCTCACACTCCCTCCAACATCCGTTTTGAGTCTCAGACTGCCCGCCCGCGACTATTTTCATTCTAACACAAAGGCTCGTCCTTCTAGGACGGGGTTTTAAGCCCAATTTTTTGATAAATTGGAAAAACTTAATGGACTCAAACCTCAGAACTTAAAAAAGCAATTTAACTGAGGTGGGATGTGAGAAAGGTTCAGGATCAGGCGTTCTTGAAACTGACTCTATGGCGCTACACGCTTGTCTTAGGAATTATGATCGGGTTGGAAGTGCGATCGGCTTGATCGCTGCTGCTATCACAATAACCTAACCGAAATTCCCGAAAGTAGTCAAGCAGTGATGAATCATTGATAATTGATCATTGGTAATTTAGTAATCAAACTATGAGAAGACATTTCCTGAAACCTCTCAGGATGAACAACCAAAAACCAATGAAGTCTCTTAAAAATCAGCAACTGCTCTCAATTTTAATTCTGCTGAATCTTTGTGCGATTACCTTTTTTTGGCGCTTAGGTAGCATCGGATTAGTGGATGAAACTGAACCTCTTTTCGCCGAAGCAGCCCGTCAGATGTTGGAAACAGGAAACTGGATTACTCCCTATTTTAATGGCGAAACTCGTTTTGATAAACCCCCTCTGGTTTATTGGTTGATGGCGATCGCCTATCAAGTATTTGGAGTCAATGAATGGTCGGTGCGACTCCCCTCGGCTTTTAGTGCGTTGGGGCTAACATTATTTGTGTTTTGGGTTTTGATGCGATTTGGGGTTTCTCCCCTCAACAAAAGCCCAGAAGCCAGCCAGTGTCAGTGGGGAAGTTTCATTGGCGCGGGGACTCTCGCCTTAGCGCCAGAGTTGATTATTTGGGCGAGAGTGGGCGTTTCTGATTTATTATTAACAGGTTGTATGGGGAGTGCTTTGCTTTGTTTTTTTGTGGGTTATATTCATTCAGAAAGGATAGGAGAAAAGCCTTTTTTTAGCTTTGGGAAACCCTCAGTTTGGTATCTTGGGTTATATGTTTTCACCGCTTGCGCTGTTTTGGCAAAAGGTCCTGTGGGCTTTGCGTTAACGGGATTGATTATTGTTGCATTTTTGCTTTATCAAGGGAATCTCTGGACAGTTTTTAAAGAAATGCGTTTCCTCACAGGATTGGTGATTTTTTTGATTTTAACAACCCCTTGGTATGTTTTAGTTATTCTCGAAAATGGACAGCGTTATCTGGATTCTTTTTTTGGGTATCATAATTTCCAACGATTTACTGATGTCGTTAACGATCATGATGCTCCTTGGTATTTTTATTTCTTGGTGGTATTAATTGGGTTTGCGCCGTTGTCTGTTTATTTACCGATCGCGATCGCGCATCTACAAGTGTGGCGCAGAAGATTCTGGTCTCAACAACCGCGAGACAAACAGTTAGGAATCTTTGCCTTTTTTTGGTTTATGATTGTCTTTACTTTCTTCACGATCGCTGTTACAAAATTGCCAAGTTATATGATCCCATTGCTTCCTGCTGCTGCAATTTTAATCGGATTATTTTGGAGTCATTACCAACAAGAAATAGCGACTCTTGGTCTGAAACTGAATGTTTTAGTCAATCTTATTTTTGTCTTGGCTTTTGCAGGAGCATTATATTACAGTCCCAATTTTATTGGCTATGATCCCGCAGCACCAAACTTATCCGAAATCTATGCACAGTCAAAATTGCATCTCCTTGCTGGAACAATTTGGCTCGGCGCTAGCTTGCTTTTAATCTTAGCATTGATCAAGGGATATTTTCGTTGGTTATGGGGAATTAACTTATGGGCGATGTTGTTAACATTTGTTTTCGTCTTACAACCGATGGTTTTTTTAATGGATGAGATGCGACAAAAACCCTTAAGAGAAATTGCCAAACTTGGGCCAACTGTGAGACACTCAGGGGAAGAATTAATGATGATTGGGATGAAAAAACCCAGTGTTGCTTTTTATGCCGAAAGTCGTGTTAATTTTGTAGATGAATTAGATGAGGCGATCGCGCAATTAAAACAATATCCTCAAGATAAATCTCTCCTAATTTTAGCTCATCCTCGCCACCTTGAACAAATTATCAAAAACTCTCAGCAGACTACGGTCTTAGGGAAAAAGGGAGAATACCAACTGATTCGCATTCAACCTAACTTTTAATTATCGCAAATTATCTGATGAAAAGCTCACCACCAAAAAATACAGTTTGGCAACAATTAATAGACGGTAAAATTAACTTAACACAAGCCATTAAGTTGATTGTTAATACAGAAGAAGCTCAGAAGATTTATGAAACTTGGCTACAAGAACCCCTATTCTTTCCGCAATGCTGCACTGGAAAAAATCCAACAAGGAATTACAACTTTAGAAGAAGTTCAACGAGTGTTCCCTCGTGCTATCTTGCAAACCAGTCAAACAATTGAGAAGTAATTATTGACAAGATCAGTTACAATTGTTGGGAAGTCCTTCATCGTATAATCCTATGACCCTGAAACGCTTTTTTTTGCTTCTTCTCACACTTTTGGCTGTTGGTAAAATTATCCTCTCTCTGGGAAATAGTCTTTCACAGCCTCAAATTCAAGCGCGGTTAGAATTATATCAAGTTAATTTATCTCTTAATGTTACTGCTTTAGAGTCAGGCAAAGAAAACACTCAGTTGTCTTCGGAAGCACTGCTGGGAGAAAATCCTTACAAGGATGCTCAGGAAAAGTATCAAGAAACTCTAGAGTTTGCGAAGGCAAGACGTTCTGATCTCAAAGCACAATTAAAAGAATTATCTAGCGAGACGCTATTCAGTGATGCTTCAGCAACAAATTTAGCACAAGTTCCTGACCTTTCTCCAGAACAAAAACAACTCACCGCAGCGATTCAAGAATTAAATGGATTTGTCGGTGAACTAAACTTAAAATTAGGAATTTTACAAGTTAAACAAGATAAAATAGCTGCTGCTATAGCAACTTGGGGACAGTTAAAAGCTGAACTTTCAGATCGATCGCGCTTTCAAGAAATCCCTCGCACCGCAAAGGTTTTAAAAGGATTATGGTCAACCCCGCCACAAATTGCAGAAAGTGCAGAAACAGAAATTAAAAATGGATTAGATGGTTGGTTTCAAGATGAAGCGTTAAGTCGATTATATGCAGTACAAGAAAATGAAACAGCCTTAAATTCTCTCCAAGCTAAGCGACAAGAAAAAGCAAAACAAGCATTATTAAAATTAGGAATTATCACAGGTTTACCCTTAATTGGGGGGTTAATTGGTTTTGGGTTATTGCTTTTCTTCCTCAGCCAATGGTTGATTAAAGGAAAAGAAGCTCTCTTGGCGAAGAATCAAAGTCAGACATGGGAAACCCCTTGGAATTGGGAAATTACTTGGCAAGTGTTAGTAGTAGGATTTTTCTTTGTTGGTCAATTTTTACTACCATTACTGATTGGAATTTCAGGAATTAATCCCACAGGCTGGGGAATTCAAGGAAAGGCTTTCTATGTTTTAGGAACATATTTTGCGATGACAGCAGGGGGGTTAACAGTTCTTTATTTTTCAATTCGAGATTATTTTCCATTGCCAGAAGGTTGGTTTAAGATTAAGGGAAATAATTGGCTATTGTGGGGAATTGGTGGGTATTTAGTCGCGATTCCACTGGTGATTATTGTCTCAATTATTAATCAGGAAATTTGGCAAGGACAAGGAGGGAGTAATCCGTTATTATTTTTAGCAGTTCAAGCTCAAGATACGATCGCCCTCTTGATATTTTTTACCACAGCAGCGATCGCTGCTCCCATTTTTGAAGAGATTATTTTCCGAGGTTTTTTGCTTCCTTCCCTGACGAAATATTTTCCTGTTTGGGTGGCGATTGTCTTCAGTAGTTTACTGTTTTCGATCGCCCATTTGAGTTTATCAGAAGTGTTGCCCTTGACAGTTTTAGGCTTAGTTTTAGGAATCGTTTACACGCGATCGCGTAATCTTTTAGCCTCGATTGTGGTTCACAGTTTGTGGAATAGTGGGACATTATTAAGTCTATACATTCTAGGAAGTGGAGTAAATTAAATCACTCAGGGTAGCGCCAATTGTTCATTCCGATTCAGGTTCTGACGACAAATCAATAGTTAATTGGTTAGAACGATCGGGACTATACAAGCGATAGTAATTAACAACCCCTCCTAAGAAGAAAAGAATACTCCCAACAATATATTCCCAACCAACATAAGTAAATAATAACGATTGTTCCTGCATATCAATAGGTTGCCATAAATAGGGAATGGAAGCGACTAAAAATAACGTTGACCCCAAAGCAAACGCGATCGCAGTGATATTCAGAAGTTGCAGTTTTACCAGCGACTTAGCTTTAGCAATTTCGATAACATTAATACAAGCACCAACTAAAAACAGGAAACTACCAATGATAAAGCACCAGCTTCCCGCAACAATCATGCCAATTTGCGATAAAAAAAAGAGACTGCCAACAATAAATAAAATTGTCCCAGCAACATAAACATTGGCGACTAAAAACTCTAACCAATCCCAAACAGATAAAAGAGTTTGAGAACGGATATATCGACTAGATTCCCATAAATCTTGACCCGTTACTACTAAATAAACGATCGACCCGCCGAAAAATATCCAAGCACCAACATCCAAGAGCGCTTCATATTTAGGGAGAAAAAAAACACTGCCAATAATAAACGTAATTCCTCCAATTAAATAGAGAATTGCATTGAATAGCTCCCAATTGAAGCGACTGATACGGAGAGTCTTTTCATCAAAGAGACTATATTGACGAGGACGAGAGGTAAATAGATGTGGCATTTCTCAAATCTATAGCAAATCACCAAATAATCATTCAAAATATAGCATTGATCAAGACAAAACCTCCACCAAAGATCAGACAGCGGAAAGATAGTATCTCTAGGGCTGATTTCTCATTGGTCAAGCCAAATGGCAAGGAAATTGATACAGTAGAAAAGTGAGTTTTTGCAATCGAGCAAAGCGCGATCGCAGCCTGATTTAAAACAACACCCCGATCAACTAACAATTACCCCTTTTCCAATAAAAATGATTAAACTACACCCTTGGCAATCAAGTACCCTCATTGGTAGCCTCGCTGTCATTGGTATGGGAACAATTATGACCTTAAGCAACCCCCAACGTAGCGCCTATGAAACCTATGCAGCGCGACAAGTTAGTTTATATGTCCAGAACAATGCTTGCGACAAAGCTCCCAATACCTTTGGCAATTTTATCGAAGAACAATGTAGTAACCTAGCAAAATTCAGCCAACCCTATTTCAAACCACTGGTTAACCTATCAACGAGACGACACAATTATATTTTTTTCAGTATTTATGAGACACAGTTGCCTCTCAATTCTTATCTCCCAACTTATAGCACCAAGACGATTGGTTTCCTGAATTTATTCTGGACTTATGAAACAGGACTTAAGATAATTGATAATTGATTATTTGTCAACAATCAGTTATTAGTCACTGGTAACTACCTGCCTAAGTCAACAAGTTAAACCGTTGTAACATGGCAGCTAAAACTTGCGAAAGGGTTGTTTTGAGGTCACCATGACCCTTAAAAGACAACTTTTGGGGAGTCGGTAAATCAAAAGGATAGCTACCCTCCCAACGCTCCATTTGCGTGAGTAAAATTTGTTCTCGTCGCTTACACTGTAAAGCATACCCCAACTCAACACTCATGATTGGGCTGGGAAGTAAAAGCGTTGTTTTTTCTTGGGGAACTTGCGCCACAGGCGTTCCATCAGCAATAAACACTAAGCTCTTCCGAATTTTCCGCAATTGGCTATTACTCAGCCGTAGCGGGTCATCCTTGGGACGCATGGCATATTCTACCTTCAGAGAAATACGAGCTTGATCATTAAAGGCAGTGATCGCTGCCGTCAGTGCTTCATCTAAAGCAGAATAAGCCAAAGCATACTCTTGTTGATAAGAAAAGTAAATAATTGGCTCTAATAAAGCACTAACATCTTGTTTAACAAAATAAATTTCTTGGGAAATTAAATCAATATTCGCAATTTGATAACCGCCACTCCCTTCAACATAAAACTCTACGACTTCCCCCTCTAAATAACGTTGAAACCATTTCGCTTCCTGTACAACTTCCTTCTCATCCAAAAAATCAGCCCTCAGTCCAGACTTTAACAAACTATTCTTACTTAAGCGTAAATCGTGAGGACGTTGCATGACCTCACGAATCGGTTCGTATTCATCTAAATACCAAGCTCTCAGCGCAATAATTGCCATAAACCTTTTCCCATCAAACACGCATCAGGTATGGTAACAAGTATTTTCCGCTTTGAACCTGGTTCAGTCTCATTCTTAGAAGAGTCCTTGCCATTTAGGATATCCCTGTTCAAAAACAGACTCTAAAACCTGATAACTTTCTTCCACTGACTCTCCCTGTAATGGGGTTGACAAGGTAACCCACAAACAATTACGCTCTCGCAAACTTGTTTGTCCCACAATCCCCGACAATAAACGAGAATTCACCTTTAATAGATTACGATTCATTTTACGAACAAAATCATCGATCGTCAGTGTACTTTCCCCTTGTGAGGTAATGCAGGTGCTTAAATAAGCATTGGTTTCATCATGGAACAGTTGATAATCACCAAGTTCCTCCATTGAATGAGAATTTCCTTTTTGATAGAAATCACTCAGATCGCGATATCGACCTGTAAACCCATTCACATTCCCAAACGTTCCCCCAAGGTGCATTAGTTCAACCATCACCTCAGTGTCTTCTTGACGATAACGATACTCCTGACCAGAACGAAATTCTTGAATATACTCGTTAATTTGACCTTCTTCCTCTTCAGAAAGAGGAGCGCTACTTTCCCGAGTCCAACCATTCAAGGAAATTTGAGAAGGAAACGTTAAGGGAGAAACTTGTCTGCGTCCAATCTCTGGAAATAAAAAGGTCATCAGCGTCAAAGCAGTCATGACCACACCCAACCCTGATAAAAACCAAGGATAAGAACTGTCTCTTTCTTCTTCAGTCTCATGGTCTTGAGCATTAGAAGTTGTCATGACTTCAGCATCATCTTCCGCAGTCATTTCACTGGTTTCTGATGTTTGTTGTGCTAGCTGCTTTTCGTAGTATTCGTAACTAAAGTGAGCCATAACAATCCAAGCTGTAAAAGCAATCAGAGAAAAAATTTGATTTCCTTCATCTCCATGCCAATAAGCAAAAGCAGCATCATCAGACACAACAACTGCTAACAGAGCTACTCGTGCTACACCCAAGAAAAATCCCAGTGCCAAGAGTCCACCGATGATTTTTAACCCCAATTTCCAGTTCAGAGGAGCAACAATAAATAAAACCAATGTCAGTTGCATCAACAGAGCAATCAATGGCCCCCCTGTGCAAGCATAAAGCACTTCAACACTACCACTTGGCAAGTGTATCAAAACGCCCTCTTGCTGAATATTAAAGCCAATATAGTGCAGGAGAAAAGCACCAAAGTTTGTCGTTAATTGAGTAAAACTAATACTCTCTGGTAGAGACGTTAGGAGTTTATTGGAAATGCCATCAACTAAACTAAAGATTAAAAACGCTAACAGGGGACGAAAATACTGCTTGAGTCCTTTCCATCCTGAAGCAATTAAGGCGATACTTAACAAGCTAAAAAAGGGAATAAATTGTAAGACAAAGTTTTCATACCAAAATAGCAATAACCCGCGATAAATAATTACCGCGAGTAAGAAGATGCCAACAAAATTTCGCCAAGGCTGGGAACTAATTTCTAGTTCATCTTTTTTCTTCCAAAGCACAAACAGCGCCACTAACCAGAAAAAGATGGTTGTTGTAAATTGGGAACTGTTAATGCGATCGGTCAGAATTCCTTGCCACAGAGCAAGATTAACGGTTGTAAAAAACAACCACATTTTGGCATCATTAAGATAAGATTTAACCTTAATCCAATCAGAAGTAGAAACAATCATCTGCCACCAAATATAAGTCGAGTGAGCGCTTTAATTATAAAACAATGAGGTTACTGTTGCTCTTGAAGGTCGGGTTGAGTTTCGTTGATTGACTCCCTTTTAACTGGTTTAACCCAGCGTCCTTCCCACCAAAGACGAATCAAAAAAGCTCCAATCAGAACTCCTGCTAGACCATTACGACCAACTTGACGAGCGAGTTGACGGAAGTTAGAACGTTTCACTGATTCAACTTCTTGCTTCAGTTGCTCTTTCCTTTCTTCAATTTCTTGCAGCAGCGCTTCTTGGAGAGTTAAAGATTCTGGAATCTGTCCTAGTGTTAATCTTTCTCTAATCGCTTGGATTTGGAAAGGAGATATGTTTCCACTTTGGAGCAGTTCCTCGTATTCGCTAAGTTGTTCTTGTTGTGCTACTTGTTGGCGCACTAATTGACCTATGGTATTCTGATTGATGCGGTTAGCATTGACAAGAGTTAACGGGATCAGGAGAAAAAAGAGAATACCTCCCAATAATAATGACCAACGAAGCATCCTGAGAAAAACCGCTTCTAAGCGTCGCATCGATCGGCGATTGGGAATAAAAACTAAAATTAATGCTAATAATAATAGCCAAGAATTGTTGACCATGCTAATAAAGGTTTGTAATTCCCAATTTGGATTCGTCAGTTGCGGAGGATAGAGAATTAGGAAGTAGTCAACGGCAGAAACGAATAACAAAATATATCCTAACCAATTGAGAATCACTAAGAATCTTTGAGTATCAGGGGTATTCAGTGAAACCTTCGCAAATGGGTTCAGAATTGCTGACTTTTTATTGCGAGAGGGCTTGAGGAAGGGTAACTTTCTCAACTTTCGGAGCGAACGGGGAAGTTTCATGGCAGTTAACTCTTACAAAATTAAAAAATTAACCCTCAAGAATGAGGGTTAGGTTAAGCTATTTTTTATAATAAACGATATGAGCATTACTTGCTCTCAATGATTAAGTTTTCTTAGCTTGCTTGAACGCGACGGCTTTTCCAACGTCTGAAAGCACCATAACCGACGAGAAGGGCAAGACCTGCAGAAGTTTCTGCTTCAAAGGGAACTCGCTCAACGGTAACAGATTCTAGTGAGATGTCAGCTGAATTGGGCAGATTAAAGATGATATCGAAATGATCAAGCTGGGCTAAGTCAACTTCGCCTGCACCAGTTCCAAATGGGGCATCAAAGTCAGTAGCAAATGAAAAGTTTAGAGGGATATCCGTTGTCAAGGTACCACCCGTGTCAGGTAGTACAGAGCTAGCCTCAGACATATCACCGTCAACATCAGTGAAAATAACTGTTGCGTCACCCAAGGAAGTGGATTCTAAAATACCTAAGCGAACAACAAACTCCGTACCATCCGTAGATGTCATCCCATTAAGGAGATCAAAGCTGACACCATTTGCAGGATCGTAAGCAATAGTAGATATTGCATTAATACCGGCATCTAAGCTGGTTCTGAAGGTTCCATCCAGAGATGCAGCTACTGCTCGATCAACATTATTAGTACCAGTAACGTTCGTTAGCTCAAGAGTACGGGTTATATCTAGGTCACTAGATGCTGGAAACAAGTTGATGGGGGCAGTAGGACCGGGGTTTACTGGAGGATTTCCGTCCACGATGACAAGTTGGTCTGTGCCTGTGAAGTCATCCACCATTACCATTGCGTTTGCTTCTCCTGCGCTCACTAAGCTAGCAACAGTTGCTAACGTAAAAGCACCAAAAAACTTAACTGTACTGTTTGCTGTTTTCATTGAGTTACTCCTTGCTTGAAAGCAATTTTTAGGTTCTAAGTATTTTGAAGTTTTGAGACCCGAACTTGATTTATGACCTGATACTAACATACCCTTTCTAAAGAATGTCAATCAAAATAATCTTAAGAAAATGTTTAAATATTTGATAAACTTTAATTATTAAGAAAATGTTTAAATAGTTTATAAAGGAAAAGAAATGACTTAATGTTTTCTTTAGAAAGTATTCCCAAACATCTAAGAATACCTAAGCCTGCCCCATATTTCTTGAAACTCTCTGAACCTCTGGAGTGTGGGTTGCCAAGTTTTAGGAAAGTTAGGTCATTGAAAACAAGTTTTTGCCCTGCTGAGCTTACTGGGCGATCGCGTTCTAAGGAGACTTTTTGAACAGAAGTTAATCCTCTAGCCAACTAAATTTTTCTTTAGAAGATTAATTAACTTGTTAGATAAATGTCTAAGCATTTTTTTAGATAAGAGAGCCTTCCCTCATCTTAAAAAAATATTAAAATAAGATAAACCTTGTAAACTAATGTCAGGTGGATCGTTGGTTGAAGAAGAGATTACTGTGCCAGTTCCTAAAAGTGTAAAAATTGACTTAGATGCGGAGTATCCTTGCCCTTGCTGTCGCGCTGGATATTTGAAACCGATTATGCTGACCGAAGCCTTTGGATGTGATCAATGCCAAAAAATCTTTGTTGTCCAAGATAACAATCACGAATTAGAGCAATTATCTGGGGCTTATCCTTACAAGCGCTCATGGTGTTGGAATGGGAGACGGTGGATTTCGACTCATTCTCCCTTGAGAGAAGTTTATCTACCTGTGCTGGGGGTGATGCTTCTCTTGCTGGTGGTGGCTGGTTTAACTTTGAGTTTCCAGTTTTCCTGGCTGCTGCTGGTTATGTTATTCGCAATTTTTTCGTTTTTGATGGTTGGGTTGGCTTATCGGCGCAATTAATTCATTTTTTGTGATTTGCTAATCAACCATTGCCATGTAGAATAGGAACATTATCCCCGACTCGGCCGTCTGCGCTGATTCTCAACTATCTAGTAATGAAGTCTGATCTGTTTGATGAAATCTGATCATTCCGAGGAAAAATCTCAGCTAATCGAGACGGTAATCAAACAGTCTCATGAGGCAAGCGAAACCTTAGCAACCACTCAGGGAAGCCAACGCTCACAAGCGATCGCAGCAATGGCAGCATCCCTCCGCAGGGAGTTTGACGAAATCTTGGAAGCCAATACCCTCGACTTAGAGACTTGTCGAGAAATGGCGATTTCAACGTTAATTTTAGAATGGCTGAAATTGACTCCTCAACGTTTGGAAACAGCGATTAAAATTTTAGAACGCCTCAGCCTGATCGCAGACCCGATTCAAAAAGTTAGCCATGCACCCTATCCTCTTGATCCTGCTCAAACATATTGTCAGCGAATGCCATTAGGCGTGATCACTCTCATTTATGAGGCGTTTCCCGAGTTGAGCGCGATCGCTGCGGGGTTGTGTGTAAAGACGGGCAATAGTTTAGTATTGAGGGGAGGCAGTGAAGCCAGTCATTCCAATGAAGCCATTGTTAAGGCTTTAAACCTTGCTTTAGAAGAGACAGAACTGCCCAGTTATACCCTACAATTGCTCCCCAATGAAAAAGGTTGTTCTATACAGGATTTAGTAGAGCAAGAACCCTACACTAAATTAGTGATCCCTTATGGTCGTCCCAGTCTTGTCCAGCAAATTGCTCGCACTGCTAATGTCCCGATTTTGCGAACCGCGATCGGGAATTGTTATTTATACTGGTCAAGCAGTGGCAGCGCGGAGAAAGTCAAAGGAGCGATCGTCGATAGTCATGCCAGTGAACCTGATCCCGTGAACGCGATCGAGAAAGTGTTAATTAATCGTAACCTTAAAGCCTCAATTTTAATTAACTTATTTTACGGATTACAAGAAAAAGGGTTTCAACTGCGGGGGGAAGCGAGTATCGCCGAAGAATATGGACAATATTTAACTCCTGTACAGGATCGGGAATGGTCAGAAAGTTACCTGAAAAAAATTGTCGCGTTTCGTTGGATAAACGATGTGGAAAGCGCGGTTCAATGGATTAACCGCCACAGTAGCGGTCACGCCGACTGCATCATTAGTCAATCTTATGGAGAAACGCGCAAATTTGCACAAACAGTCGATAGTGCTTTGGTTTATGTCAATGCTTCTCCGCGCTTCTTTCGGTATGCTGCAAACGGAGACAGCATTTTCTTGGGAATGTCTAATCAAAAAGGCGATCGACGGGGGTTGATTGGATTGGAAAGTTTGACCACGTTTAAACAGGTGGTACAGGGGGAATGAATTAACAATTTGTTGTTTGTTCTTCGGTCATTGATGATTGGTCAGCAAGAGGGCAAAAAGCAAGGTTGGCGAGTCACTAATCACAGGTAACTTTTTGCAGGACGAATGCTTGTTTGATCCGACCACTGATGAAAGAGCGTAGTTTCCGAAACCAAGAATCAAGAACAAATAACGAATAAGCAATGGTTTTCTGATAAACTCAAGAACGAACTGACCTTAAGACCGCGACGTTAGTAAATACAGGAGAAAAAAATTGTTAGAAAAAACACTGGGTTTAGAAATTATTGAAGTCGTTGAACAAGCAGCGATCGCCTCATCCCGTCTGATGGGAAAAGGACTAAAAAACGAAGCCGACCAAGTGGCTGTCGAAGCAATGCGCCAACGCATGAATGAAATTAATATGCGCGGTCGCATTGTGATTGGGGAAGGAGAACGGGACGAAGCGCCCATGCTTTATATTGGAGAAGAAGTGGGAATTTGCACCCGCTCTGATGCGAAAGATTATTGCAACCCCGATGAACTCATCGAGATTGATATCGCCGTTGACCCTTGCGAAGGGACAAACCTCGTGGCAAAAGGGCAAAACGGCTCAATGGCTGTCTTAGCGATCTCCGAAAAAGGTGGACTGTTTGCAGCGCCCGACTTCTACATGAGAAAACTGGCAGCCCCCCCAGCAGCAGCAGGTCATGTGGATATTCGCAAAACCGCTACCGAAAACTTGAAAATCCTCTCTGACTGCCTCGATCGGAAAGTAGAAGAATTAGTGGTCGTTGTCATGGATCGTTCTCGCCATGAGAGCTTAATTCAAGAAATCCGAGAAGCGGGAGCAAGAGTCCGTCTTATTAGTGATGGCGATGTCTCTGCTGCTCTTTCCTGTGCGTTTGTTGGCAGCAATATTCATGCTTTGATGGGCATCGGCGCAGCACCAGAAGGGGTTATTTCTGCAGCAGCGATGCGTTGCTTAGGGGGTCACTTCCAAGGACAACTCATCTACGACCCTGAAGTGGTGAAAACAGGCTTAATCGGTGAAAGCAAAGAAAGCAACATGGAACGTCTGAAAGAAATGGGCATTGAAGACCCTGACGCAGTTTACAGCGCCAATGATTTAGCTAAAGGAGAAACCGTTCTCTTTGCAGCTTGCGGGATTACCCCAGGTACTTTGATGGAAGGGGTGCGTTTCTTCCACGGTGGGGCAAGAACGGAGTCTTTGGTGATTTCCAGTCAATCAATGACCGCTCGCTTTGTAGATACGGTTCATTTGTTTGAACAACCAAAAACCATCCAACTCCGTTAAGTTGATACCAGAGGGTTAAATCCCACGCAACTGATAAAATGTAAGGTGATCACCGAAATTGTCCCCTTGTCTGAATCTAGCTGAATCTAATTTTAAGAAATTGCTGTCTTGGGAGAATAAAAAAATGACTCTTGTGTTTCAAATAGCATTAGGTGCTTTAGTTTTTCTATCATTTATTATGGTCATTGGCGTTCCTGTTGCTTATGCTTCCCCCCAAAACTGGGAAGTCTCCAAACGTTTGATTTTTGTTGGCTCAGGCGCTTGGTTGGTACTGGTAATCGCAGTGGGCGTTTTAAACTTTTTTGTGGTTTAATTGCCTCCATTCTTTAATGAGCCTTCTCTAGAACTCCTCACTCATGATGAGTGGGGAGTTGTTATAATCGATCTACAATCACTCTAACCTTATCAAGAATAACTAATCGAAATTATGGCAGTTTTTGAAGGGACATTCGCCAACACCTCTTCCTTACGCTTCGCGATCGTGATCGGACGGTTTAACGATTTGATCACAGAAAAACTTCTGGCGGGATGTCAAGATTGTCTCAAACGTCATGGTGTTAATGCTGATCCACAAGGGACTCAAGTTGATTATGTTTGGGTGCCTGGCAGTTTTGAACTCCCCATGATGGCGCGACAAATGGCACTAACAGGGCGCTATGATGCCATTATCTGTTTAGGAGCGGTGATTCGCGGACAAACGGCTCATTTTGATTATGTCGCCAGTGAAGCAGCTAAAGGCATTGCAGCGACAAGTTTTCAAACAGGTGTTCCTGTGGTGTTTGGGGTGATTACTGCTGAGAATATGCAGCAAGCCTTAGAACGAGCAGGGGTGAAAAGTAATTTAGGCTGGAATTATGCCCTCAATGCCCTAGAAATGGCAAATTTGATGGAGCAAGTTCACCAAGCACCCACTTATCATCAAACACAAGCCTTACCTCACTCTCCTCAAAATCAACTGACTAATGGCGAATTAGAAGGGATGAAGTCGGAAACAAAAGAGGAAAGTTATTCTCAATGATTGCTTTGCTTTAACTAACTGCTTTTTTCTCTCACCAGAGAAAGGATTTCTGTCGCAGCCCGATCGCTGACTCCTGTTTCTCCTAAGCCCTTTCTCACTCGTTGATATCCTATTAACATTTCCTGTCGTTTTCCCTGATCAGTTAATAAGATTTTCGCTTCTTTCACCACTCGTTCAACGGTTGCTTCTTCTTGCAATAATTCAGGAATAATGGGTTCATTGACGACTAAATTAGTGGGAGAAATAAAGGGGACAGAAAAGTTTAAAAATGTCCGCCCCAACCACATTGTTATAGGATTGACGCGATATAAAACCACTTGTGGAACATTTAATAAGGCTAATTCTAAATTCACAGTTCCTGATTTTGTAATGGCTAAATCACTGGCTGCGATCGCGCTTAACGTATCTTTTTCAACAATTCTTACTGATAACTGAGATTGTTTAATCGCTGTTTGAATAACGTCTAAAAAATCTGGACTGGATAAGGGTAATAAAAACTTAACTTCAGGAAACGCTTCTTGGAGGGCGATCGCCGCTTCTAAAATGACGGGTAATAGATATTTAATTTCCTGTTGACGAGACGCTGGGATTAACGCAATAATCCTTTCTGATTCATCGATTTTAAGCCATTGACGAGCCACTTTGTGCGTGGGGGCGCTTGCCATGCGATCGAGCAGGGGATGACCCACCCAAGTCACCTTGACCCCTTTCTCGGCAAAAAACCGCGCGGATTCTGGAAACACAGCGAGGAGGCGATCGCTCACCCGCGCGATCGCCTTGGCATCATTGGGAAAAGGCGACCAAACCCAAGCCTGCGGAGCAATATAATAAACAATGGGCAACTGAGGTAAATATTTGCGAACATAATTGCCAATGGCGAGATTGGGCCCCATATAATCGATTAAAACCAAGACATCAGGGGGATTGGCTCTTAAACCTTCTTTGGCTCGTCGTTGAACATTGAGCGTAGGGAAGATAAAGGGAAGAGACTCTAAAATCCCCACCGAGCCGATATGGGTGGTATTTCCCAATAAAACCGCCCCTGCTTGCGCCATGCGCTCTCCTCCTAACGCTAGCACCTCTAAAGGGAGATTGAGTGCTTGAGCCTGTTTATAGAGGGATTTTACCAGCAACGCACCCTGTAAATCTCCAGACACTTCTCCCGTGCTGATGAATATCTTAGCCATTATCCTCCTTGGGGGGTAATTCCACGTCGAGTGCTGCCTCTGGACTCCTGTACAAATTGATAGAGATGCTGTAGAGTTTCTGAATCAGCCAGACATTCCAATTGAACTAACGCTTTCTCTAAACTGTAACCAGAGCGATAGAGAATCCGAAAGGCTTTTTTGAGTTGGATAATCTCATCACTGCTATAACCCCGTCGTCTCAGACCGATTAAGTTCAGCGATCGCACTCTAGCTGGGTTTCCCGCCACTAGCATATAGGGAGGAACATCGCGATCGATGCGACTCATTCCCCCAACCATTGCTAAGCGACCAATGTGAACAAACTGATGAATGCCCAACACCCCGCCAATAATCGCCTTTTCTTCAATTTGCACATGGCCTGCTAAAGCCACATTATTCGCAATGACCACCTCATCCCCAATCACGCAGTTGTGGGCGATATGGACATAAGCCATGAGTAAGGTACGATTTCCCACTGTGGTCACTTCTCCCTCATCCGTGGCGCGATTGATGGTGACATATTCGCGGATTAAGTTATTGTTCCCAATTTTGACCCAACTATTCGCCCCTTGATATTTTAAGTCTTGCGGTTCTAAGCCAATCACAGCGCCTGGAAAAATGCGATTGTTCGCGCCAATTTCTGTAGGTCCTTCAATCACCACATGAGCGCCAACTGTCGTCTGAGAACCAATTTTTACGTTGTCTCCAATCACCGCGTAAGCTCCAATCTTAACGCTGGGTGCAATCTCTGACTTTTCAGAAATAACAGCAGTGGGATGAATTAATGATGTACCCACGAAACCTCTCCTTACTCAAACAAGGAAAATAACATGATTCCTTCTGCTGCTACTTGATCCTCTACAGTAGCCCGTCCCTGCATTTTCCCAAAACCTCGTTTGAAGGATAACAATTCTACAGTCATAATGAGTTGATCTCCAGGGACAACGGGACGACGAAACCGAATTTTATCAATTCCCGCAAACGCAAAGAAACTTCCTGCCACTTCTGGTAGTTGGGTTAAAACCACCCCTCCCACCTGCGCCATTGCTTCAACAATTAACACTCCTGGCATAATAGGACGACCAGGGATATGTCCCTGAAAATGAGGCTCGTTAAAGGTGACATTTTTTAGCCCCACTGCGCTTTCTCCCGGTACATAATCAATGATACGGTCAACGAGAGCGAATGGATAGCGATGAGGAAGTAATTTTTGGATTTCCTCAACGTCGTAAACGGTTTTTCTCTCTTGAGAGGATTCAGAAGCTGTATTGTCAGATTCAAGATGAGTCGGTTCGGAGGTTACTGAAGACATAAGCGATGTTTACAAAAGTTTAGATTTACCAGTGGAGGAGTCAGAACTAGCCTCCACATTAAGTTAATTTTAAGGGGTTTGGGAAATAGTTGATAATTGGGGTGACCAGTTATCAAAGAAGAATGAACAAATTATTCATGATTCATTATTATTTATTAATTCCCTAACAAGGCGAATATGTAGGCGGTGGCTGGCTTTGTAGGCAAAAATATGACCTTGGGGGAGTGTTCCCAATAGGCTAACGTCACCCACTAAATCTAACAGTTTATGACGAACTGGTTCATTGACAAAGCGCAATGGCGGATTTAACCAGCCTGTTTCGTCACAAACCAAAGCGTTATTGAGGCTTCCACCTTTGATTAATCCCGCTTGGCGCAATGCTTCCACTTGTTTGGTGAGGACAAATGTTCTCGCTGGTGCGATCGCGCTGTCATAACTTTCCCTTTCTGGATACCAAGTGTACCATTGTTGACCGATCGCAGGGACTGGAAAATCAATCCCATAACTCATCCGTGTTTCTTCTGAAGGGAAGATGGCAACGATCGCGTCTGCTTCCTGTATCAAGACGGCTTCTTTGACGGCTAATGGGGGTTTTTTCTCCTGCTGACAATCTCTCAATCCCACTGCTTGAATTTGTTCCACCCATGTTTTTGCTGAGCCTTCCAATAAAGGAACTTCTGAGCCATTAATTTCGATTCTAGCGTTATCCACTCCTAAACCTGCCAATGCGGAAAGTAAATGTTCCACGGTTCGCACTTTTGCCTCACCCTTAGCTAGTTCTGTGGATAGCTGCGTTTGACTAACTTCGCTCACAGTTGCAGGAATAATCGGCGTTTGTGGGAGATCAGTGCGAATAAAAAAACGTCCTTCTTCTGTAGTGGGTTTGACGGTAACGGTGACGGTTTCTCCAGAATGTAACCCAACTCCTGAGACGGTAAAAGGTTGCGCGATCGTGGTTTGTTTCATCTTTTCTGTTAGATTAATGTCAAGTTCAATGATCGCAGATTCAAGCCAATTGTCCACTTTCTGAGTCCTATTTGAGAAGTCTTTTCTGAGAAAGATTTAGATAAAGATGCTATCCTTTAACCAAGTTGTCCCCAGTTTGCGAGTCCTGTGAATGTCCCCTCTATCCAATCCAGAGCGCCCCTATCAAAGTCGGATTTTAAGTTTTATTAATCGCCAACGGTTACGTCTGGGCGATCGCGCGGGTATCGGTTTACGACAACTCAAAACCGTGACTACTTGGGGGTTGCAATTAATCGCCTATCCTCTCTATTTATTGTTGCAGACCTCAACTCGTCTTGGAAAACGACTTCAAACAAAAGTAAGCGCTTTACTTGACTCTCCCGAAGAAAAAAAGGCGATCGCGTCTGTAGGAAGTCAACCCACCGCAGTGATTTTAGACAGTCTTCACCCTTGGTTAGAAAACTCTTCCTATCAGATGCTTTCTCTGAGGCAAACCCGTGAAAGTATTCGCCAAAAACTGCCAACTGAGACCCCCTCAACTGACGCGAGTCTAGTTACTCCTGAAACTTCACAAACAGAAAGTTATTTTATCCAAGGGATCGCCAGTTATCTAGAAACAGGTAAACTGGTGTTAGTCACCACCGAAAATCAAGCCATCGACTTCTTATCAGACATTCAACATGAACAACTGAAACATCGGATCAAAGTTCTTTTAGAATGTTATGAAGACATCCAAAAGCCTTGGTGGTGGCGGATTGCTCAAGAGCGAAAACGCGGTCGATCGCATCCCCTACGCTGGCTAGCGGAGTTTATGATTTGGGCGCAAACTAGCTCGATCGCCAAAGGTTTAAACTGGTTTCAAGAGTCAAAATTAGACTTTTCTAGTGGATATGAACAAATCTCACAAATCCCTCCCTTTCAACAAAAATCAGAAGGAATTGCAAAGCTCGATCATACACTCTCACGGTTAGAAGACACAAGACTTGCTCCTGTGGTTAAGAAATTAAAAACCTGGTTTGATCACGTTGAGCGCAGTAATAACAATCACCCTGTTTTTTCTCTGATTCGATCGGCTGTCGATTATTTTTATGGAGTGAATCCAGAGAAGTCTTTAACTCAATCATCCCCTTCCTTGTTACAACCTGTCTCTAATCTGGTTCAACGAGCAAAAGAGATAATCAAACCCCCAGCCAGTGAGATAGAAACTGATCCTGATAGCATCCAGAGATTAATTGCAGCTGCCTACGAGTATTTTTTGGGTAAATCAGAAGAGCGCCTCCCTTATTTAGCCGAAGAAATCGCAGCCACAGATGAAGATGAACCTTGGTTAATGAAAACTGATCTCTTTGAGGGAAATCAGTTTCCGAAACAGCTAGCAGCGACCACAGTTGCCAGTTACTTTAGCACCGAATCCGAACCAGAATCAACCTCTGATGCCGAGTATTTTGCCACAGAAGCCACCTCAATGGGATATGAAAAGCATATCCTTGCCAGAATTTTAGAATGGCTCGATCGCGCCATAGCTTGGCTAGAAAACCGATTGCTCCAAATCTGGCAATGGCTAAAACAATTTCTCTCCTTAAAACGAGACTAAAAGATGACCGTCATCGAGGAATTTTGCCCCTGCAACGGGTCGTCCTTTTAGGGGTGGGGGGAGTTGGATATTGCGCCGTTGATCACCTGCTTCAATAGTAATTTCCTGCTGAGTTTGGGGTTGCGTCAGTTGGACTTGTTTTTTACTAAATCCAGGGAGAAATACTTTGACCGTGCGATCGCTGAGATTGACCTCAACCGTTGGTGGCGCTTGGGAAACATGAGCCAATAAATCGGGCAATGCTGCCCCCAAAGAGTGCCATTGCCCTGACTCGCGCACAGGAAGCGGGGTTACAGGGAGGGGAGAAAACTCAGATTGGATATCCTCACTGACCTCACTTGCTTGATTGAGTAAGACTCCAGCCACCCGCAAACCGCTTTGTTGAGCGCTTCCCCAAAGAAACTTAGCGCTTTTGAGGGAAAACGGATCATCAGCACTTACCAGATAGCCAGCGACTTTTCCTGCTGCAAGGGCGTTTTTGCCTCTTTCTAGGAGTTGATTGGCTTCATTGGCTTCTGTATCAGTGAGGTCTTCTGCTGTCCAAGCAGCCTTAAAAATGGCACTGCTGATGGGTTGAATGAAAGGGGTCAACGCTTGCACAATGTCCGAGTTGAGGAAGAGATTGCGAAAGCGACGAGTGTACCAACTCAGATGTTCTGGAATAGCAAACATCCGCAAGGTGTTTAAATCACCAGCACCATCAAAGATAATGACATCATACTCTTGACCTTCGTAATATTCCCGCAACGCATTGAGCGTCAGCGCTTGATCCATCCCTGGTAAAACTGCTAATTCTTGCCCATAGACTTCTTTGAGCAGAGGAGAGCGTAAATATTGAGCTTCTAGGCTTTTCACCTGTTCCCAACTTTGTTGTAAAAGGAGCGTTGCTTTTAAGCTCACTGCCCAAAACTGAGTCGTGATGCTGGTGGGTTCGCTGCTAAGGGAAGTTTCTAAAAATAGTTCGGTTGTGGGGTCTTGGGTAGCGAGGAGAACCCGTTTGCCCCCTTGAGAGAGTTGGTAAGCAGTGGCGATCGCGATCGCGCTTCGACCACTGCCCCCTTTGCCAAGGAACGTTAAAATCATGCTGTTAGAGATGGCTATACGGCTTTGAGTTCATCTTCAAAAAACCAACTGGTGGAATTATCCTCAAAAGCAACCACAGCACCAACACCACTGCCATCAGTCATTTTATATTCTTGAATGATGCCGATTTTGCCCAGTTTATCTAAAATATTGTTGTTAACGCGATCGCGTAGGCGAAACACTTTTACTTTTTGTCCGATTTCCATGAGTCCTCTCGATCAAAATTTCCATCCCATAGTATATCGAACTTTCGCGCCTTTTTGTTATTTGTTCTTTGGGTTTCCCATCCCTTCAGAGACATTCCATGACACATCTCGACTTTACCCGTCCCGAAAAAAGGATTTGACAATCGGCAGCACAACCCCCAAAATTAAACCTAGACCAAAACTTAAGGCTAAAAGTATCCCGAGGGGAATCTCCACAGACGAGAAATTCAAAAAACTTAGAGAAATCGGGGTAATATTTTGAATAGACAGTACAGCCATCAGCACCAGAGCAACCGCAATGATTGAAAATGCTACTAGCGTCCCTAATCTCTGCATAAGTTTACAATCTAACCTCGTTAAAGTTTCTAGCTAAATGCTAAATTAACTGAAAAGTATCTTTATTCTTCTTCAGCTTTTCACACAAGACGAATTCCAAAATCACATAGAATCGTGAGTCAGAGCCGAACCCCTTCCGATCAAGAAACCCTCCAAACCGAAATAGCCCATCTCAAAGAAGAATTGCAATGGCGAGATCAACTCGTCGATCAACTCTCCCAAGAGCTTTTTCGGCTCATCAAAGACAATCCCGACTTTACCCCCCAAACCCCAGAGAGCGAAGCTAATCAAGCTCAAATTGACCAGCTGAAGGGGCAAATTGCTGAAATAGAGGAGCAATTCCAATTTTATCAAACGCAAATTGCCACTCGCGATCAGGAAATTTATCAGCTACAAAGCAAAATCAAGACTCTGAGCCAGAGAAATCAAACCTTGGAAAAAATGTTACAAGATTTACCAGAAGTTTACCGTCAAAAATTTGCTCAGCGCATGAAACCTGTTAAAGAAAAGGTTGAACAACTCCAACAGGAAAACCAACAACTCCAAGCGCACGTCCAAACCTTAACCTATCGTCTAGCCATCAGGAATCATCATCCTAATGACCATGATATTGACTTACCCAATCTCCAATCCACTGACAAACAATAATCGTAATCGCGTACAGCCACTCTGAAGAAAGTTCTAATCACGGGAATGCAAAAGGTTCTAATTATCATTAATGCTCAGAAGGTGTCTCATCAAGGCACAGTGCTTTCTACTTCTCCAGCTACTCAACGCATGACAGCCGCGTTTAAGGACGCGATCTCTAATCATAAGGCTGAAGAAACGCTGATCAAAGTTGTTCCAGTTCACCAACTGTTATCTCAAAGTGATGGGTATGATGCTGACGATCCCAGTTGGCTGTGTTGTCCACTGACCATTGAATTACCCTCTCAGTTTAACTTTTCCCACGCCAAGGTCTTCCAAACTTGTCGTAACTTCAAAAGAATGCGCGAATGGGTGCGAGAGAAGTTTAATTTATACACCGCCAATCAAATTAAAAGAGTTTGGCATGGTAGTTATTGGTTACCGATTGTCCTCACCGCAAAAGGGCCAATGTATGGAGAAGTTATTGGAGAAGGACAACTTCCGAATTCTTATGAGCAACCAGTGGATTTTCCCGATGAAAAACGCCAATCTTTATATCGTTTAGGGTATCAACTTTTAGAGTCAATTTCCGCGCAGACTGGGGTTTATTTACTACAATTCGGCTTTCAAGATGAAAGATTAATCTTCGATCGCCTTTGGCCGTTTCCCGCGGCCCCCGCACTCGCTAGTATTGGCGTACAAAACCCCGATCTCTACACTTGTCATTGGCAATGTTTAACCGAAAAACCGATTCGAGATTTAGTGATTGCTTGAATTGGTTATTGATTATTGGTTGGTTGTTATTTGTTTCCCCCTGATGTGGAAACAGGAAAACGGATTAGTTAGAAAGCAATCAGTGATCAATTGTCCCCCTTACCTCCTCTGGGGGTCTCAGAAAATATCCCTACGCTGACTTGATTAGCAATCTGATGACGAATTGTTACAGGAGCATATCCCTGATTCTAATCACCTTTACAGAAGTTAACCGAAATAGAAGTCTCGAATACAAAAAAAATAATTCACTGTTTTTTCTTGGTTAAAAAAATAAGTCCCTTTCCCTTAATCAGAACGCTCAAGTTGTTACTTCTCGACGACTGACTAATCATCAGGAAAATTAATTTTTATTTGAAAGGATAAAAAAACTGAAAATAGCTGCTTTTGAGATCAAGGTCAAGTTACCATTTGACCGAAGTAAACGGTCAATGAGACTAATCTTATGATTTTTTGCACTTCAGTTCTGATCTTAGTGTAAGGAGATATAATGACGATTAAATGAATATTGCTGACAAATCTAAAAAAACGTGGGAATTTTGCCCCCGTCTCCTACTAGATAAATAGGTGAGCAACCTGAGAGATGGACAATGAAAGAGACTGAAATTGAAGACTTGTTAAATGAACTTTTTCCTAGCCGTGATCTAGAGTTTCAAGTGGCTTTTCAAGAGCCATATCTTCAGGTAGTCGTTAACTATAATCCCACTCTCTCCTTCGATCGCCTGAAGATTCTGAATACAATTCAGGGAACGATCGCGACCTTAGATTTATCGGAAATTGAATTTCTAGCTCTCTATACAAGAGAAATGGGAAGTCAAGAGTCTGATTGGACGATTTGTGTGGATGTATCTGTTGCTGATGCAACCCTAGAGGAAGAATCCGAAGAAACACAACTCGATGCGGTTAGTACCGCTTTTGGGGAAATCGATCCAGAATTGGTGAGCTCTGACTCAAAAGACCAATTCAGAGATAATGTTTCTCCCGAGTTTGCGGAGCAGGTGACAATAATTCAGCAAAGAAGAGAATCTCGTCCTCATTCTTCGGGTGATATATTGTCAAATTCGATCGCCTCATCGCCAGGGAGGTCTCAGCGCAAATCAATTGTAGTTGGCTTATTGATCACAGTCAGTATTGCTCTTGTCTGTGGGTTAATCAGTAGTAACATTGTCAATCAAGCTCAGACCTCGGAATCGGTTTTGACGAATATTCCTGTGGGTTGGTATGCTTTACCTGGAATGTTGTTTGGTCTTTTCATCGGTCTGCTGATTGCCATGAACACAGGGACTCGGCCCTTTTTCTCGTTTATCATGTCTGTTGCGACGGTGATTGCTTTTGTTTCCATTTCAGGATGGTTGATCTTCACCCCAGAGGTTACCCTTGAGGCAATTTTCTCCCTTGATCTTTTGGTATTTCTGGGCATTCTTGTGGGATTTAGTGGCGCTTATTTGGTGAAGCATGGTTCGGGTCGCATCCTTAATCCTGGATTGGGGGGGTTGATACAGGGAGTGCTTTCTTTTGAGACTTTGGTGACAACGATCGCGGTAATTCTTGCCTTTAGTTCAGGTTGGCAGTTGGGAAATGGCCCTCCTCCTGAAGAGTGGTTTATCCAGGAGGAAGAACCGCTATCTGCTGTTTACCTTTTTATGGCGTTTCTTAATCAGAAGTGATCGATAATAGCTTGAGCAAACTCCGAACACTTTAAAGGCGGATCGACTTTTGGGGTCATCATTCGGGCTAGATCATAAGTTACTTGTTGATTGGCGATCGCGCCCGCAATTCCTTTTTCTACCAAGTCCGCAGCTTCATGCCAACCGAGATAATTTAACATCATCACACCCGAGAGAATCAGAGAACCTGGATTGACTCGATCTAATCCCGCGTGTTTGGGTGCTGTGCCGTGAGTCGCTTCAAACACTGCACAGTAATCACCAATATTTGCTCCCGGTCCCAGACCTAGACCACCAACGAGAGCCGCAGCAGCATCAGAGAGATAATCCCCATTGAGGTTCATCGTGGCGAGAATGGAGTATTCATCAGGACGGGTTTGAATCTGTTGGAAAATACTATCGGCGATGCGATCGTTGACCATGACCTTGCTTTTCCATTTTCCCTCCCCATGAGTCTCCCAAAGGGTTTCTAAAATGGTCTTTACTTCCGCAATAATTTCTTCCCGTCGTTCTTGCGTCACGCTATCAAAACCAGGTTCGACTTGTCGCGCATTTTCTTCTAAACTCAAATCGGGATTATTCTCTTTATTACTCAACACCCAAGACTCTCGTTCCGTGATACATTCATCACGAAACTCAGTGGTTGCTAACTCATAACCCCAATCCCGAAACGCTCCTTCGGTATATTTCATAATATTTCCCTTATGCACCAACGTCACCTTTTGCTTTTTGGGAGAGAGTTCTAGAGCGTGTTTCATGGCGCGACGGACTAAACGCTGTGATCCCTTCTTGCTAATGGGCTTGATGCCAATTCCAGCATCGGTGGGAATCTGTTTTTTCCCATGTTCAGGGGTATTGGGAATTAAATCTTGATTGAGCAGAGCAATTAATTTTTTGGCGGTTTCTGTTTCTGCTTTCCATTCAATCCCCAGATAAATATCCTCTGTGTTTTCCCGATAGATAATCACATCTAACTGTTCTGGGTATCTGTGGGGGGAAGGTGTTCCGGGATAATAGCGACAAGGACGCACACAAGCATATAAGTCATTAATTTGTCTGAGGGCAACATTGAGCGATCGAATTCCTCCCCCGACAGGAGTCGTCAAAGGACCCTTGATAGCGACCCCATAATCTTGAATCGCCTTGAGGGTATCTTCTGGTAAATATTGAAACTGACCATAATGTTCACAGGCCTCATCCCCTGCATAAATTTGAAACCAGTTAATTTTTCGGCGATCGCCATAAGCCGTTTTGACCGCAGCATCTAACACTTTTTGCGTCGCTGGCCAAATATCAACTCCCGTTCCATCACCGCGAATGAAGGGAATAATCGGGTCATCAGGAACAATCGGTTCCCCTGCTTCAAAGGTAATTTTTGTCCCGACAGTAGGGGCGGTAATTTTTTCGTACATTGTCATATCACTACGCTTAACGAATAACTTATTATCCTGCCATAGCAGGAAGAAATTCACAATTAAAGATTTCTGAGCGTTGCCCGCTCTACCTTTGATTGGTGTAAAGTTGGGTTTCGCTACGCTCTACCCAACCTACGTTTTAGGATTCAAAAATCTTAGCCAAATCCTTCACTAATAGGATTGGCAAAGAAAGCAGTGTCTTCAAAATTAAAGCTAGGTAGATTGGCTTCAACAAAGTCTCTTTCTGCAGCAGAAGCGGTATAAAAATGTCCCCCTTCTCCAGAGTCAAAGAAACGGAAAACAGGAACGGTTTCTGCTAACTCTTCTTCGTAAGCAAAGAATGCAACCCCTTCAAACTGAAAGTCTGGTAATTGATCTTCGACAAACTCTTGTTCTACGACACTAGCAGTATAAAAATGTTCTCCTTCAACTGTATTGAAAAAGCGGAAGACAGGGGTTGCATTTTCATCTTCTGGTTGTGCTGCGACAAAAGCAACCCCTTCAAACTGGAATTCTGGTGCTTGGTTGCGGACAAACTCTCGCTCGGCGACACTGGTAGTATAAAAATGTCCTCCTGTTTCGGTGTTGAAAAATCGGAAAACGCGATCGCCTGCAGGACTGGGATTGACATCATTATCTGAATCGTTATCTGTAAGGGTGACAGAGCTTTCTACTGTCTCTCCTAGAATAATTCCACTGCTGGGGTTGGAGATGCTAAAGGTGGCTGTTTCTTCTGCTTCAAAAAGATCGTCATCATTAACACTCACTTCTACTTTCCCGATCGTTTCTCCATCAGCAATGGTGATTGTATCAGGGAAAGTACCACTAAAATCCTCTTCCTCTACATCGCCACTGAGGTCTAAGGAAACGATTTGTTCTCCTATCACCGCTTGAGACGCGATCGCACTCAGGGTAAATGTTGTCTGATCCGCTTCACTACCGTCTGTAGGAGTCACTGTCAGTTCCACAATCGACGGGTTTGGGGTAACTTCGACAGTCAAGGTATCTTCTACAGTTTCTCCGACTAAGTTAGTTGCTTGAACCGTAATTTCCGAGACACCTGCTTGATTGACAAGAGGGTTGACGCTTAATGTGTCTCCCTCAAGGCTCACTTCTACTAACTCTGGATTAGAATTATTGGTGATGGTAAAGGTTAGTTCTTCTTGCTCAGAGATGGTAATGCTTTCGTAGCGAACAAAGTCATCAACACTATCAATGATTTCATTGTCTGGATCGTCGGTATCAATGGGAACTGTGCTAAAAATTTCTCCCAAATCTTGAGTAAGATCAAAAATGGGCAGAGCAGCGATCGCGTCAACTACCGCAGCATCAGCTTCAGAGATTAGTTCCCCAAAAACAGTAAACCCACCATTTTGAATATCAAGCTCCTCGGAATTATCTCCAAGATTAAAAAACCATTGACTGGTCGCGCTATCAGGATCGCCTCCTAACTTTGCCATTGCGATCGTCCCTTCAACGTTAGATCGATCGCTGCTAAACTCATTAACAATGGGGTCATCAGTAGGGACTGGTTCGATGGTGAAGGACTCTTCGTCGAGAGTAAAGCCACCCCCTTGGACAACAAAGTTGGGGACAGAGCGATGAATAATTGAGTTTACATAGTCCCCATCTTCGACATAATTGCTAAAGTTGTCAACGGTTCCAGGCGCCCCTTCACCTGTTTGATCAAAGAGAACAACCTCAGCTATCCCATCATTGGGAAACGTTTCTTTTGGATTAAACAAGTCAAATGTCGCGATTAATCCTGTGGTGAACGGGTCGTCAAAGTTATTCAAAAGATTAATTTGAATCTCTTGGCTATCAGCAGAGATCATTAAATCTTCAAGAGGATTGGTAATTGTAGGAAAAGCAACCATCTGAGTAAAAAATTAAGGTCAATCAAAACCTATCTTTTAATTCATCCCCTGTCAATCCTTATTTTTAGGGCGTAATCTTGCGAAATGTTCTTCTCCTTGGCGAGAAGGGACAGAGTTTTCAATCGCTTCTAACTGCATAATTTCAAATTGAGAGGAAAACAATTCTTTAATTTCTGCTGGTTGAATCCCATGAGGGGGCCCTCCTGAGCGTTGATGAGTAAAAAAGATAGCCAGTAATTCTCCTTGGGGTTTCAGCAGAGAATGAACGAGATTAATATAGTTGGTTCGCTTTTCTGGGGGGAGCGCGCAAAAGCAAGTATGCTCAATTACATAATCAAAGGAATTGGTATAACTTTCAGGTAACTTAAAAATATCTGCTTGGAGAAACTGCACAGCAAGATTGGCTTGTTGCGCGATTTGTTTGGCTTCTGCGATCGCGGAGGGGGCAAAATCAACCCCAATCACCTCATGTCCCACCTCTGCAAATAATAACGCATCATAGCCACGACCACAGCCTAAAACGATGGTTTTACCCACAGGGGGAGCGTTTTCCGATTGCAATAAACTTAAAAAAGCGGGCGCTGCTTTCCCTAAGTCCCAGCGATCGCTGCCTTCTTGATAACGAGATTCCCAAAATTGAGGGGTCAAAGTTGTACTCATGGCTTGCTTCGGAGTTACCAATGTTCAGCAGATGTCATTATACACGCTTTTAAAATAAAGTGGATACAGACAAAGGACAGAACTTTTTGAGGAATGAAAGACTCAATCAACCCGTAGTAGCAGGAGTCGTTTAAGGTGAGGCTTGATCAATTTTAGCGCGATCGCTGTTTTCAGCAAACCTTAATTAGTCAAGGGACAATCTTCCTGAAAGAAGAAATTACGATCTCGATCGCTGATCTGATGAGAATGCCAAAACTCTAGGATTTTCTCTCCCACACACCGCGGATAGAAATAATGAAAGAAATGATAACCGTTGGGAATTAACCAAACATTTTGATGAAGATGAATATATTTTTTCCACCCTCGAATTGCAGTCGGGGGAACAATTGAATCATTCTCACTTCCACAAACCAACAAAGGAACATTAACTTCTCCTTCTTCACCACTGATTGGTTGATAAAGGGAATGAGGAGAGGGAGAAGACAGTAAATCTCGCCGTAGCACTTCTAACAAATAACGAGTCATGGTGTTATTTTGTTCCCCAAACAAGCTATAAACCATCTGTTCTAAAATAATATTCTTGGGACAGCGTAGTTGCTTATATAGACTATAGTAATAAGCCTGCCATTCTAAAGCAGGATCAACGCCTACGCCTAATAATGTTAGGGATTTCACCTGTTCAGGATATTGACGAGTATAACGCAATCCCAACCATCCGCCTAAACCATGTCCAATTAAGTGAACAGAGTTTGATAGAGTGCTTAAATAGTCTTGTAAACAGGGTAAAGCATTCTCTAGAGAAGACCCTTCATCTTGACTTTGTAAATACTCCCAATGGGCGATCGAACCCGATTTTGAAAGATAGTTTAACAAAGGAGAATGAAACCCGTGAAAAACAGGATTCGGCGTTAACCAAACAGCGATCGGTTCTTGTGACATAATTCTTATTTTGTTATGGGTTCATGGTTCATTGATTAACGAAGAACAAAAGACATTCAACTAATGAATATAATGTTTAGAACGGTTCAAGCAAGGAGAGTCA
>CAYXDG010000041.1:0-31101 GCA_964463655.1 uncultured Dactylococcopsis sp. | reverse complement strand
TTTTGACTAACTTAATTAAGGAATGTTTAAGTTTTATTTTTCTGTTTATAGCCCTCGCCCCGCGGCTCCCTCTCTCAAATCTGGGAAAAGGGGGATTTGAGGGCGGAATTAGGTTTCACAAAAGACAGAAACTCTATTTGTTTGTGATTTCTGGCGCGATCGCAACTTTGGAACTCTTGACTAGCAACACTGCTGACACTCTACTAGAGCTTGCTTTTGCTCGAATGGTAAGCAAAAATGCTATTATTTCATTTTAGAAGAGGCTTTATCAAAAGCAGTTTTAAGCTCATCCCAAGCATTTTCAAAACCATCTTTGATTTCTTGCCAAGAGTCTTCTCCGCTTTGTTGTAGCTTTTCTAATCTTTCTTGAACCTGATCACGCTTACTCCGCAGTTCTTCAATTTGATGCTGCAAATCTTGAGAGCTTTCTGCTTTTTGTTGCTTGGCTTTTCCCATCAGCTGCTCAATTTTACCATTGATTTGTTGCCACTGCGCTTCCATTTTTTCTTGATAAGAGTTCTTGGATTCTCCACTCATAATAATCACCTCATTTATCGCATCTACATAACTGTTTATCATTTGCTCGATCAGGACGAAACCGTTACGTCCCTCGTTAGCAATGTCAACAATCTAATCATCATCCAGTCTAACAAACGGTTGCTGACTATGTTCTCGTCTTACAGGAAGATTTTCTTGAATAACTCGCCGACAATTATGATTAGAAACAGTTGAAATATCTTGACTATCTCTATCTTAGGCTGAAAACAAGTTGCTAAGCTGGTGAAAGATTAAGGCTAAGGGATAATTACCTTTAACGCTTGGGGAATTACTTCAAATTTAGCAGGTGTTTCTGTTGTAATTTCGCCATCAGTATTAATTGAACGAGGCTTTTTGGTTTCAATGAAAAATTCTCTTCCTTGCAATAAACGAACCTTTTCTTCGGGATATCGTCCCGATCGCAAACTGGGCAAAATTGGAATCATTTCCCACCAATGGCGAATTTCTAAACTGTATAAATCTAAGCGTTGGTCATGAATTTCAGCATCATGAACAATGGTCATTCCACCGCCATAATGACGACCATTCCCGATCGCGATTTGAACTGTTTTGACTTTCAAGACCTCCCCCTGATGATGGATTTTTGCCTTAAATGGACGAGATTTTAACAACACTTTCCCTGCCGTAATCGCATAAGCCAATACCCCCCAACGTCGTTTAGCATTCTTGGTTAATTGATTAGTAATATCAACACTTAATCCCAAACTGGCGACATTAAAAAAGTATTGTTCATTGACCTTGCCTAAGTCAATCATTCGATGTTTTCCATTAGCAATTACTTGACAGGCTTGAGGCAATTTTACAGGAATATCTAACGTTCGGGCTAAATCATTGGCAGTTCCTAATGGTAGAATACCTAGGGGCAGCTGTGTCTGAACCAATCCCGCGATCGCAGCATTAAGTGTGCCATCCCCACCACCAATAATCACTAGATCAACATCATTCTGATGATGGCTGATGATCTTAGGAATTTCGTGGGGATGTTGACTGCTTTTTTGCAGTAAATTAAACCCCATCGCTTCTAAGTGATGCCAAATCATGGGAAGACCTTCTCTTCCCTGACGGGAATGAGGATTAATCAATAGTAACGCAGAAGGCATAAGAGTATCTAGTTTAAAAAATAATGAGTCAACAGAAAATTTTAATTTGGTATCGTAATGATTTAAGGATACATGATCATGAACCTTTATTTCGAGCAGCTAAAACGCAAGGATTAATGATTCCTTTCTATTGTTTTGATAGTCGCGAGTTTGGGAAAACAAGATTTGGTTTTCCCAAGACAGGAAGTTTTCGCGCTCAGTTTCTAATAGAAAGCGTTGCCAATTTGCGAGAAAATTTGCAAGCGAAAGGGAGTAATTTAATTATACGTTATGGGAAGCCAGAAACGATCATCTCTGACTTAGTAACTGAGTTAGCGTTAACTGATGTTTTTTTTCACTCAGAAGTCACCGCAGAAGAGACTCAGGTGGAAAAAGCGCTGGCAAAAAATTTGGCATCTCAAGGGGTGAAATTAACCTCATTTTGGGGTGCAACTCTTGATCATATAGATGATTTTCCCATGAAAATTGAACATCTTCCTGATGTCTTTACTCAATATCGCAAGCGTGTTGAAAAATATTCAAACATTCGTTCGACATTTTCTTCTCCCGATAGTTTACTTTCTCTTCCTTCAAATATAACGGTTGGCACTTTACCTAATTTACAAGAATTAGGAGTCGAAAAACCTGTGACTGATGAACGGGGTGTACTGAAATTTGTCGGTGGTGAAAGTGCAGGAATAGAAAGACTGAGTGAGTATATTTGGGAGGAAGATTGCTTAAAGGTTTACAAGGAAACGCGCAATGAAATGTTAGGAGCAAATTACTCTTCTAAGTTTTCTCCTTGGTTAGCTAAAGGATGTTTATCTCCTCGCTATGTTTACGAAGAAGTCCAAAAATATGAAGATGCAAGAGTTAAGAATGATTCAACCTATTGGCTAATTTTTGAATTGATGTGGCGGGATTATTTCCGCTTTGTTTGTCTGAAGTACGGAAATGCTGTATTCTATCAAACAGGGTTGCAAGGAGTGAAAATTCCTTGGAAAAAAGATTGGGAACGGTTTAAACTCTGGCAAGAGGGAAAAACAGGTTATCCCTTGGTTGATGCGAATATGAGAGAAATTGCAAGGACAGGTTTTATGTCAAATCGCGGTCGCCAAAATGTCGCAAGTTTTCTGACTAAAAACTTAGGAATTGATTGGCGTATGGGTGCAGAATGGTTTGAATCGTTATTAATTGATTATGATGTTTGTAGTAATTGGGGAAATTGGAATTATACAGCAGGGGTGGGAAATGATGCGAGAGAGTTTCGCTATTTTAATATTCCCAAGCAGTCAAAAACTTATGACCCAAAAGGAAATTATCTCCGCCATTGGCTTCCTGAGTTAAGATATTTGCCAAGAGATTTGATTCATGAACCTTGGAAACTATCTCAAGATCAGCAAAAAGAATATGGAGTGATTTTAGGGGTTGATTATCCGCGACCTGTTGTGGATTTTATGAAGTCAATTAAAGCTAATCAAGGCTTGATGAAACATTAATAGTTTTTTGAAATTGAAAGTTATGAGGAATCGCAATTCTTTGCTCATTGTTGATGATGAACCTAATAATTTTGATGTTATTGAAGCTCTTTTAGATGGGGAGAATTACAACCTCTATTACGCTGGAAATGCTTCTCGCGCTCTGAGGTGTTTAGAGCAAAATTCTGTTGATGTCATCTTGTTAGATGTTATGATGCCAGACATTGACGGAATTACATTTTGTTCTCATTTGAAAAGTAACCCAAACTATCAGTATATCCCCATCATCATGGTAACAGCATTAACGGAAAAAGAAGATTTGGGGCGCTGTTTAGAAGCAGGAGCAGATGATTTTATTAGTAAGCCTTTAAATTTCATCGAACTGCGATCGCGTTTACATTCAATGTTACGCATCAAACAACAGTATGATGATTTACAATTACTGCTACAACGACGGGAAGAAATGGCTGAGATTATTGTTCATGATTTACAAAATCCAGTCACCTGTGTAGTTTTATCCTGTGAGATGCTAAAATCAACGGATTTAGATAACCGACAAAGGAAGAAAGTTGAACAAATTAGTATTGCTGGAAAACGGCTAGAAGAACAAATCCAAACCTTGCTCATAATGGCAAAATTAGAAACAGATCGGTTAGTTTTAAATCCCACTTGTTTGCAACTGAAGCCATTTTTAGAAAAACTGATTCAAGAGTTTAGCGCGATCGCGATCGCGAAAGAAATTACGATTACGCCTTATTTTAAGCTCAAAAATGACCGAGCAAGACTAGATTCTCATTTATTTGCCCGTATCGTTAATAATTTATTATCCAATGCTTTAAAATATTCTCCGAGAGGAAAAACCATTGAATTGCAACTTTTAGAAACTCCGCAAGCACTTATTTTTAAAGTCATTGATCAAGGCAAAGGAATCAGTCAGGAACTTAGAGAGAAAATCTTTCAGAAGTATGAAACAGGGATTGAGTACAATAATGTTAGTCAAACAGGGTTGGGATTAGCGTTTTGCCAAAGAGCAATTCATGCACATGGGGGGAGAATTTATGTGGAAGATAATTATCCAAAAGGATCAGCTTTTATTGTGGAAATTCCTCGCGAAGTAAGCGTTTAATCTCATTAATTAATTGTCTTAAGCGAACGGGTTTTTGCAAGAAAGAAGTCTCCTGAACACTCTGAAATTTTTCTAGCAAATTGGTAGGAGTCGTTTTTGAGAATAAAATCAAAATTGGAATGAGTTTGGTTTGAGAGGTTTCTCGAATTGCATCTAGAATCGTTTCGCTAATTCCTTCAAAATTTGACCAATCGATAATGATGATCTGAGGAGATAATTGAATAATTGTTGGTAAGAAGTTCTCACTTTTATCCACTGCAATGACTTCATAACCAGATGCTTCTAAATAACTACAAGTTGTTTGGAGCGTAGGTTGATCTGAATTTGCTACTAAAATTAAAGAAGACCCATTGGATTGTGTGAAATTTTCAGTAGGAGAACCATGATTAATTTGAGTGGTAACTTCTCTGTAAGGTAATTTAACGTAAAAAGTGCTTCCTTTGCCTAGTTGACTTTCAACAGCAACAGTGCCACCATGTAACTCAGTGAGACGACGAACTAGAGATAACCCTAATCCAGTTCCCCCATGTTGACGGTTGAGTTGGCTATTTAGTTGCACAAATGGTTCAAATAATTGAGAGATTTGGTGTTTTGGAATTCCAGTCCCTGTATCAGTGACACTAAAGATAATATTTTCTTGGTTTGTATCTTCTTGAACGTTGAGTAAAACATCTCCTCCACTGGGCGTAAATTTAATTGCGTTGCTCAATAAATTAATTAAAACTTGTTGAATCCGTAGTTGATCAACTTTAATATTTGAAATAGAAGTCTTAATATAATTATGTAGGTAAATTCTTTTTTGAAAGGCTTGTTGACGAAAAAGATTTAAACTATTTTCACATAAATCTTGAATCTTGGTTTGCTCAAGATTTAAAGTGATTTTACCAGACTGTATTTTTGCTAAATCCAGAATTTCATTAATTAAGCATAGTAAATGTTTGGCACTACTTTCTATGGTTTTAACAGCCTGTTTTTGCTGTTCGCTAATGGCTTCAAAAGACCCCTCTTGTAGTAGAGCTTCTGACATTCCTAAAATGGCATTCATGGGGGTTCTTAATTCGTGACTCATATTGGCTAGGAATTCATCTTTTAAGCGTGTGGCTCTTTCTAATTCTTTATTGGTTAATTCTAGACATTCATTAGTGGTTTTTAATTCAGTTTCAAAGGCTTTGCGATCGCTGATATCTGTTAAGCGAACTAAGTATAAAGTTTCTCCCCCCACGTGAATTTGTTTCCAAGCAACATCGCCCCAAAATTTCTCCCCTCTGAAGGGCGTTAAAATCACTTCTTCATACCAGATTCCCTGTTCTTCTAGGTTTTTTTTAACTTGTGATAAGGGTTTTATATTTAAACAATTTGCTCTTAAATTCATCAAGTCTTCTTTACTAGATGCAGCAGATAATTCGACGGCTCTGCGATTACAATCTAAGATTTTTAAGGTGCTAGGATCAAGTAAATAAAGAGCATCACTGGCTTCATTAAAAATTGCTTCTCGTAATTCTCGATTCCGAGAAATTTCAGTTTGAGCTTGTTTTTCTTGGGTAATATCTTGAGCAATACCAGCAACCCGATACACTTCCCCTTGCTTATTTTTAATGGGAAAAGCGCGATCGCGCAGCCAACGAATCTCACCATTAGGCCGAATAATTCGATATTCACTATCCTGTTTATCTAAAATTGGTTGACTAATTGTTTCTTTCATTTTCTCCTGATCTTCAGGATGAATGTGATTGATAAAGTTAATCGGATTTTCAACAACAGCTTGAGCAGAATATCCCCAGATTTTTTCATAAGCGGGGCTAACATAAAATAATTTTTGAAGATTGGGATCAATCATCCAGAAGATATCATCAATATTCTCAGCAAACTGACGAAATTTTTCCTCACTTTCTTGGAGGGCTAATTCTGTTTTTTTCTGGGCTGTAATATCGAGAACAACCCCACAAATGACTAAAGAACCATCTCTTTCTTGTTGAATTTCAGACCGTGCTTCTACCCAGACTAATCGTTGAGATCGCGTAATTATTCGTCCTTCCCAAAATAAAGGAGTAAGAGTGGTTAATCTCTCTTTCATGACTGCTTTTACATTCGCCAGATCATCTGGGTGAACTAAGTTCAAAAAACAATTAAAATCAGCATAAATGTCTTCTGGTGGAAGTTCTAAAATATCTTGAACACGATCGCTGATATATTCTACTTGAAATTGACCATCTTGAGTATAACGAATGCGATAAATTACCCCTGGAATATTATTCGCAACACTGGCTAATTCATTGGTTTTTGTTTCTAAAGATTCCTCAGCAGATTTACGCTTACTAATATCAACAATAATTGCAAAAAAATAGGCTTGTTCTGTTTCTTCTATTAATTGTAAACAAACCTCGATCGGGTAAATGCTGCCATCAGCGCGACGATGAATGGTTTCTGTGTTTATTTGTGTGACTTCTTTCTTGACCAACGGCGCAACTAATTCATTTAAAGTTTGTGCGCTGTACGCGGGAGCGATATCTAAAACCGTCATTGTCTGTAATTGTTCTAAAGAATAGCCCAAGTTTTTCAGAGCCAAAGGATTGGCGTATCTTAAGTTAAAGGTGTCTCGATCGAGAAGATAAACTTCATTGGGACTCGCTTCTAAAATTTTAGCTACTTCGATCGCATCTAATTTGGTCATGATGTTTCTACAATCACTACTACTCATAACTTAACCTTTAGCAACGTTAAAGGTTGCTTGAGATGAATTAAGTTAAAATATGGTTAAGGTTAAGTTAAAAAAGATTTAATTATGAAACTCCATCAATATCTCTATCCTTACGCTTCTTATCATGGTGTGATGAAGCCCGAAAATCTGGTCTTTAACGCCAATTTACAAGAATTTGCCCAATCGATCAGTTACATTGCCAATTTGGAGACGGCTGGAAAAATGTCTCCTCAAGAAGCCTATGAAAAGGTGCGTGGGCTTTGGCAAGATTTAGAAGCCTCTTACGAACAATTAATCATTTAGAAACGTTCCTGAAATGTCTCTACATTCGTGCCATTAAAAAATGGGATCGGCGAACCGACCCCATTCAGATGAAAGATACAAAAAGAAATTACGATCGCTGTGGAGCTTCTTGGGTTTCTTTTTCACGGAAGAAATTCAGCACAAACCCGATCGGCCCGCGTTGTTTCCAGTGTAAGCGTCCTTTAGAAGTATCGCCAACAGCTTGGGTAATGCGATCGAGCGTGATGGCGAGTAAGACAATACCAACACCGCCAACCGCAGCTAAACCCACATCTAAACGACCGATGCCTCGGTTTACCATTTGTCCTAAGCCTTCCACTGCAATCAGGGAGGCGATAACCACCATTGAGAGTGCCAACATCAGAGATTGATTAACCCCTGCTAAAATTGTGGGCATAGCGAGGGGAACTTGCGTCTGTAGCAGCACTTGTTGGGGGGTAGCGCCAAAAGCTCTAGAGGCTTCCACCACGTCTTCTGGGACACCGCGAATGCCAATATTGGTTAAACGAATTAATGGGGGAACGGCAAAGACAAACGTGACAATCACCCCAGGCACTTCTCCTGTCCCAAATAGCATCACCACGGGAACGAGGTAAACGAAGGCAGGAAGGGTTTGCATCGTGTCTAAAACGGGACGAATGATGCTGGCAAAGCGATCGCTGCGGGCTGCTGCAACCCCCAAGGGAATACCCATAATGACACAGAAGAAAACCGCAGTAATCACCAAAGCAAGGGTAATCATGGATTCTTCCCAAGCGCCGATTAAACCGACAACGGTCATGGCAACAAGGCTCAGAATGGCAATATTGCGGTTAGCGACCTGCCAAGCAAGACCAAAAAGGACAACGAGAAAGATAACAGGGGGAATATTAACAAAAAAGGTTTGAATGCCTCTTAATACAACTCCCACGGGTTGACCAATCCAGTCATTGAAAATAAAGCGGAAGTTATCGACAACAAAGTTGATAATGGTTTCTATTTGATCCCCAAGGGGCCAAATTGTCTCTTGGAATGGGTCTAGCATAGTTGTTATTTGTTATTGGTTATTTGTTTTCCCCCTTTCATCTCTCCCAAGGGGGGGGCGATCGAATTGAGAGCTTTAAGCGACGATTTTCTCAGGTTGGCTGGCTGCTTCTGCTGTATCACCGTCAACTTCTTTCAAGCGTCCGATACTTGCCAGAATGTCGGAGTGTTCCACAACGCCTTTAAATTCCCCTTTATCGTCAATAATGGCAAGAGGAAGGTCTTGTTGACACAGATGGGCGACTTCTTCAATGGTGGTGCTAGCTTGTACTTTCGGAAAGTCGGTTTCCATGACTTCTTTGATGTCTTCCGTTCCCTCTTCTAGTGCTTGTGTTAACCCCTTAGTCGTGACGACACCAATGGGAGAATTGCCTCGATTCACCACATACATTTCCTCTCGTTGATGTCGTTGCATTTGTTCTAATGCTGACTTAACCGACCCACGTCCAAGGATAAACGGAATGGTTTTGCGGGTGATTGACCCTGTTTTCAGCACTTGGGCGCGATTGACATCCATCATAAAGTCACGGATATAATTGTCAGCAGGGTTAGTGACTAGCTCTTCTGGCGTTCCCACTTGCACAAAGTAACCGTCTTTCATCACTGCGACGCGATCGCCGATTTTGAGGGCTTCGTGGATATCATGAGAAATAAACACGATCGTTTTGTGTAACTCGTCTTGCAAGCGCATTAACTCTGCTTGCATATCCCGTCTAATCAGGGGGTCAAGTGCGCCAAATGCTTCGTCCATCAACAGGATATCAGGGTCTGTGGCTAAGGCGCGAGCTAATCCCACCCGTTGCTGCATCCCCCCGCTTAATTCTGAGGGATAGCGATCGGCCCATTTGTGCAAACCAACAATTTCAAGGGTTTCTAGGGCTTTTTTCCGACCCTGCTGACGATCTACCCCTCGCACTTTCAAACCGTACTCAGTATTTTCAGCAACGGTGAGGTGAGGGAAGAGAGCAAATTTTTGAAACACCATTGCCATTTTTGTCCGTCGGACTTCTCGTAAGCGTTGCAAGTCAACATGAGCGACATCTTCATCATCTACAATCACTTGTCCGCTTGTGGGTTCAATGAGACGATTAAGACAGCGAATCAGGGTGGATTTTCCCGACCCAGATAAACCCATAATCACGAAGAGTTCCCCTTCTTTAATGTCAAACGAAACTCCCCCAACGCCAACCACATTCCCCGTTTTTTCGAGGATTGAATCTCTATCATGTCCTTCTCGCAATAGTTTTAAGCCTTCACGGGGACTATTGCCGAAAATTTTGACGAGACTTTCTACTCTAATTTTTGCGGGAGAGGGATTTGCTTTTTCATTCATATTTTGATCGGTATTCATCAGCTATGTCTGACCTTTACGTTGTGTCAGTTTTATGGTTATTCAGGAAGCAGTCTTTAGTTTTAAAGACTAGATTCCTCTACGTTGATTGAGTTTTTTCTATTTTAACAAATGAGGGCTGTTCGCTCGTAGCAGGGATGACAATTCTTCCTCAGGTATGTTTAAATCTCCCTACTTTTGAGATATTCCTGATAACCAATTCTTTCTAGTTTGCTTTGTTTTGCTTCAACTGATGCTGCTAATTCTTGACGATATGCTTCCAGTTTGTTCGCTACTTCAGCATCAGCAATACTCAAGATTTGGATAGCTAATAATCCAGCATTTTTAGCATTATTAATCGCAACGGTTGCTACAGGAATCCCCCCTGGCATTTGCACGATCGAATAAAGGGAGTCAACCCCTTGTAAACTGCGGGTCTTGATAGGAACACCAATGACGGGTAATGTGGTTAAAGATGCGACCATGCCAGGCAAATGAGCCGCCCCACCAGCGCCCGCAATAATCACTTTTAATCCTCGTTCTCTGGCGGTTTTTCCATAGGTTGCCATGCGATCGGGTGTGCGGTGGGCTGATACGATCGCCACTTCATGGGGAACAGAAAACGCTTCACATTGCCTGATCGCGCCTTCCATCACTGGCAAATCGGAATCACTCCCCATAATAATTCCGATTAAGGGCGTTTTTTTTGACATTTGTACTTTGTCCTTTGTTACCTAATGACCCATGACCAATGACTAATGACTAATTATTTAACCTGCGAATTTTTTCGCCGTGTTGACAAATTCTTCGGGATCAACGGGTTTGACTAGATACGCATTCGCCCCTAGCATATCTCCCCACATTTTGTCAACATCCGTTTCTTTGGTCGAACAGATAATAATGGGAATATTTTTAGTTTCTTCTTGAGACTTTAATTCTCGACACAATTCAAAGCCACTTTGTCCTGGTAAAATTACATCCAGAATGACTAAATTTGGTTTATTGCTTTTGACTTTTTCTTCTGCTTCTTCAACGCTGGAAACAGCCGTTACAGAAAACCCAGCTTTTTGTAAATAGCTGGTAAAAAAATTGCGATCGGTTTGGCTATCTTCAACAATTAAAGCAGTTTTCATAATAAATAAAGTTTCCGAGTTTGACGGTCAATGAATAAGTTTAACAGTCTTAATTTTATCACTGAGGATTTCTAACTTTTTGTTAAGGCTTCAACGCAATCGCGCTGACAAGGAAGAGAAGCGGTCAACACTTCTGATCCTTCCTCGGTGACTAACACATCGTCTTCAATGCGGATTCCTCGCACGTCAGAAAATTGCGCCAGTCGCTCCCAATTTATCATGTCCCGATATTTTTCTTGAGTTTGCGGGTTGCTTAAAAGGGCTGGAACTTGATAGAATCCCGGTTCAATGGTGACGGTCATTCCTTTTTGTAAAGGGCGATCGAGCCGAAGATTGCTTAAGCCAAATCGTTGACTGCGTTGCCTTCCGACTGCGTATCCCGCTAAGTCTCCCAAGTCTTCCATGTCATGAACATCTAACCCTAATAAATGTCCAACCCCATGAGGGAAAAACAATGCTTGCACATCTTGAGCAAGTATATCAGAAATCTTTCCTTGTAAAATCCCTAAATTGACTAATCCTTCCGCAATAATTGTTGCTGCTTTCCAATGGATGTCTTTGTATTCTACCCTAGGGGCAACGGCTTCAATACAAGCATCATGAGCGGATAAGACTAAATCATAAATATCGCGCTGTGTGGGGGAAAACTGACCGCTCACCGGATAAGTGCGGGTAATATCAGAAGCCCATCCTGTCTGGCTTTCTGCGCCCACATCAGCTAGAATTAAGTCTCCTGCTTGGATTGTGTGGGAATAGTTTTCATTGTGTAACACTTCCCCATGTACCGTGACAATGCTACCATAAGCGCAGGTTTGGTTATGAGCAATGATCACACTTTCCATTGCTGCGCGAACTTCTGCTTCTGTTTTTCTGGGTTGTGCTGCTTTCATCCCTGCTTTGTGGGCTTCAACAGAAACACTGGCTGCTTGACGAATTTCTGCGATCGCGCTTTCATCGTGAGATAATCTCAGTTGAATGATTGCTTGTATCAAGTCTAAGTCTTTTCCCTGTGCTTGGGACGGTTGAGGAATGTTTCGCTGTAAACAGTGACATTGTTGTTGATAGATAGTTGGGTTTTGATGCTTGATCGTTGTTGCTTCAGGATGGGTTTCTAACTCTGACAAAGGATAAGCTATCTCTGCGCCAATCATCTCGGCAATGTCATCACGACTGGGTTTTTCCCCTCCCCATAAGATGCTTTCTGGAGAAGGGTTATCCATGAAGAGGGTGAGTTTTCCATTGTCCAAAGCCATGACAGCATTTTCAAGATTTAACCCTGCAAAATAAAGGAAATGACTACTCGCGCGAAAATGAAAAGTATTCGCTGGGAAGTTGCGAGAAGGCGCACAGCCAGACCAGAATAAAACTGTTTCTTGAAAGAGGGTTGCTAGGTTTTGACGACGTTGTTTTAAGGTAGTTTTTGTCATGATTATTTCAGATCAGAAATTGCCTGTTTTGCCATTCCTGCGATCGCGCTATCTGTTGCTTTCGGAAGATGATAATAGTTCCCTCCTGCTGCCTTGGCTAACTCTTTGGCGAAGCCAGTGGAAACAAATTTATTTTCCGTATCAATCACCAGCAATTTTACTCCAACGGCGCGAATTTTTCCCGCAATTTCTAACAATTCCTCTTTAATATTCGGCTTTTCATCATCAGATAACGGTTCACCCAGCGATCGCGCTAAGGGAATATTTCCGCGTCCATCGGTGATCGCCACCAGAATCACTTGACCAGTATCACCAGAACTTTGAGCATTCATCCCGACATGAACCGCTTGGGTGAGTCCATGCGCCAAGGGAGAACCACCGCCACAAGGCAATTTTTCGAGGCGATTCCGCGCCATTGAAATTGAACGAGTCGGGGGTAATAACACCTCTGCTTGCTCCCCTCTGAAGGGAATTAACGCTACTTGGTCGCGATTTTCATAGGCTTCTGTTAGCAACTGTAACACCGCACCTTTTGCCGATTGCATTCGGTTTAAGGCCATTGATCCAGACGCATCCACCACAAAGACCACCAATGCACCCGCTTTTCTGGCTAAGCGCTTCGATCGCATATCGGTTTGTTCTACAATTACTTTACGGTGTGGCTGTCGCAGTCTCCGCGCTTTCTGATAAGGCGCTGCTGCGCGTAAAGTCGCATCCACGGCGATGCGTTTGACTTTCCCTTTGGGAAGCATGGGTTTAACGTAGCGCCCTCGTTCATCAGAGAAAATCACCCCGCGACTGCCTGATGTTCCCTGTTGTTTCGCCATCTGGGAGAAATAAAGAACCGTCGGGTCCATGATGACTCCTTCTGCATCGAAAACAAACTCTTCTGGAATTTTGGGCGCTTCTTGTTCCTCATTTTCTTCGCTATTATCCTCTTGAGAGGAATCTTCTTGTTGATCTTCAGGAGGTTTTTCTTCTGCTTCTGGAGTGTTTTCTCCCTCTGGCGGTTGTTGATTTTCCTGATCTTCCTGATTTTTTTCAGGGGGAGGAGGTGGGGGTTGTTGTTCTTCTGGGGGACTTTGAATAACCGTTGATCGCGGAACAATCACCAATTCCACTGCGCGACGTAAATCATCTCCTGTGACTTGATTGCGTCCATCAAGGGCGGCTGCTGCTTTCGCGACTCTCACCGCAAATAATTCGGCTCGATGTCCTTGAACAACACCGCGCACCGCTTCTTCTACGAGATAATTAATCTGTTCGGGCGCGATCGCGACTTCCTTTAGCCATTCTCGTGCTAAGATAACGTCCGTGCGGAGTCCTTCTAAATCTTCCTCATACTGGTCTAAAAACGCGGTCTGGGAGTTCGCATAACTAATTGCTTGTTCCACTGCTTGCACACGCTGGTCTAAGGCTAACACCCCATCTGCTGAGAGGGTAATCGCAATGCGGTCTAGTAAATGTTCTCTCAGAGGTTTCTCTTCTGGGTTGTAAGTCGCAATGAGCAGCGGTTCACAGGGATGCTGAAAACTAATCCCCTCTCGCTCAATAATATTGCGTCCTTCGGTTAGGACTGATAATAACTGATTAGCAATTTGGTCATCAAGGAGATTAATTTCATCAATGTAAAGAACTCCCCGATGGGCTTTAGCAAGCAGTCCAGGTTGAAAGATGGTCTTTCCTTCCTGAACGGATTTTTCCACATCCACAGAGCCAAGTAAACGGTCTTCTGTCACACCAAGAGGAATCTGGACAAAGGGAGCGCGAATGACTGCTGTGGGAATTTCTGTCGTGTCGCCATACTGATTAAAGGTTTCGTCATCCCACTCGTCGGGGTTTTTCGGATCACAGTTGGCGATCGAGTCTTTAACAATTTCAATGGGAGGTAATAGAGAATGGATAGCCCGCGCCATCACCGATTTTGCCGTTCCACGTTTGCCAGAGATCGCAATCCCGCCGAGTTTCGGATCAACAGCACCGAAAAGCAGAGCAAGTTTAATCGCTTCTTGTCCGACAACGGCTGTCAGGGGAAAATTAAGGTTGATTGGAGAAAAGGTTGGAGTAGTCATATTCCTTATTTTGACAAATTTCCCCTAGTTTGGTCAAAGCAATTTCTCTTTAATGTTGGGGGTCGATCGCGCGATCGCCCCAACCCACTATTATTTTATTGAATTATAATTTCCCCAACCATGCCTGCTGCACGGTGAGGCTGACAATAGTAAGGATAAACTCCTGATGGCAAATCTTCACTAAATGTGGTTTTATAGGCTGCACCTGGACTAGATAAGAGTTTCTGGTGAGAAATTTCTTTTGCCAGCGCTTTATTAGCGTTGGGGAGGCGATCACCTTCAAAGATAACATTGTGAGGGGGGACTTTATTCATCACCCATTTTACAGTGTCTCCTGGTTCAATCTCTAGGGTTTCGGGAACATAAATCAGTTCTCCGCTATCTGACCCCATCAGAACGGTGTGGACTTCTCCCTCAGTGTTGGCTTGTTCTTCAGTTTCGGTTTCCTTAGCTGGGGAAGGAGTCGGTTGAGTGTCTGGACTTTGAGCTTGACTAGAGGCAGAACAGCCTGTTAATAACACTGTAACTGCGAGGAGGACTGTGAGCAGAGTTTGAATCGGTTTCATGGTTAGATTGTCTAAGCGCCTTTCTCAATTCAACTCGATTATAATTAAGCAGTGATGTCACGAGATTTGACCTAAGAGTGAAATTTAAGGTGTCTGGTGGGCAATGCTCACCATGATCAAAACATCGGGAAAGTATGGAAACTAAACAAATTCAACTCCTGCTTAAGCTGCTGGGGGTAGAGGGATATCAAGCCAAAGTTAGTGACGTAAAACCCACATCTAAAACGTCTGTGACAGAATGTAATCGCTTGTGTCGTCAATTACGTGAACAAAACTTAATTGACACCACAGAAAAGATTGAAAAAATTAAACTGACTCCTTCTGGAAAAGTTCTGCTTCAAGAAGATTCTGCTGAACTTCCGATGAGTAAAAACGAACTAAAAGTTCTGAAGGCTTGTCAGAAGGGCGTAATTTCTCCCAGCAAAATTAACGTCAAGCCAGCTAACAAAAGAGATGAGTTAATTAACAGTTTAATTGAACGAGGGTTTCTGAGTGTCGATCGAGCAAAACTAGAAACCATCTCTTTAACGGAAACTGGAAAAACCTTTCTTTTGAAAGAATATAGTCCCAGTGGAAAAGCGACCTTAACTTTTGATCTATTAAATCATTATCTCACATTTTTAAGAAAACATCCATCTTTAGACACTGAAAGCACCCAACCCAAGGAAAAGCTAACCGATGAGGAAGTTTTAACCTCAATCATTCAACTAGATCAAGAACATAACACCAATAATTATTTACCTATTTCCTACTTACGAGACCAACTGCAACCTCGGTTTACGCGAGAAGAATTAGACCAAGTGCTTTATCGGTTGGAAGGAAATCAGAAAATTGAAACCTCTTCCCTTGTGGAAACAAAAAAATATTCTCCTGAGCAAATTCGGGCTGGAATTCCCCAAAATGTGGGCGGTCCATTGTTCTTCATTACAGTTGTTTAAGTGAGGGGAGAATCGAAAATATGGTAACAATTGACCAACTAATTCAGCAGGAAATCAACCCTTTTGATCCCTCAACTTCAAGGGCTGGTAATTTCTGGTATGAGGACAGCAATCAGTTTCCTGTTGTTCATTCAATTCATCAAGAAGCTATTGAAGAAATTAGAAATATTCTACAGAAAATTAAGCGCGATCGCAAACGGCAAACGGTCTTACTTCAAGGGGATACAGGGTCGGGAAAAAGCTACTTATTAGGAAGATTAAAAAAGGAGCTAAAAACAGAAGGTTTTTTTGTTTACGTTGATCCTTGGGTGAGTCGAGATTCCATTTGGAGACATACTTTACGCTGTCTTGTAGATAGTTTAACTTGTACACCTGAAGGAGAAGAAGATTCCCAACTCATTTCATGGTTAAAAGATTTAGTGGGTCGTTCAACTGATCAAGTTGATGCCAAAAGATTTATTAATAATATGAAAGCAGCCCATCCTAATGTGAGATGGAATTCTAATTTATTTTTTAAAGTATTATACAGTTTAACTCAACCAGATTTGTATTCAGTTGCTTGTGAATGGCTAAGAGGAGATGAATTAGATGATGAGAGTCTTAGACAAGTAGGAACAAGGATTCTGATTAATACTGAAGAAAGCGCGCAAAATCTAATTAAAAATTTTGGTGTGGTCGCTGCTTCTACTAAACCGATTATCATTTGTTTTGATCAAGTGGGTGCGGCTGGATCAAGAAATTCTGATGGGACGGTTGATCTACAACCTTTATTATCTTTAAATACCATGCTACATAATCAAAAGTCTAATAACCTTTTAATGATTATTAGTGTGGTGATCAATGTTTGGCGAGAACAAAGATTAGAAGAACCTGATTTAGCGAGAATTGATCATCAAATTAGGCTAAAAAAAATTAATCTAGAACAAGCAAAAGCCCTCTGGGAAAGCCGTTTATATCCGTTTCATCAACAAGCGTCCGATCAGCCCAATTCTAGCATTTATCCCTTAACTGAGGAAGACTTAAAGCATAACTTTCCTGCTGGGACAACAACACCCAGAAACGTCTTAAAATTAGGAGAAACGTTGCTTCGCAGGGGTGAAGTTGATCCTCTAGCTGCGTTTAACCTCGCTTGGCGCGATCAATATAATAACTTGCTGCCTCAAGTAACAAAGATTAGACAATATTCATCAGAACAACTCATTGAGATGTTAAAATTGGCTTTAGAATGCTTACAAATTCAAAGCATTAAGAATCAAATTTTTGGTGGAAATACAAAATTTAATGCTCATTCAATTCGTTATTTGTCTGATCACAATGAAGCCATTGGCGTGATTTGGAATGAAGAACCAAATCTAAGAACATTTAGCGCTTTAATGAAGGGGATTGAAAAGCTCGATCGCGCATCAACTTTCAAAAAACTCTACCTTATCAGACAAGCAGAAATGGGTCAATCCCATCACAAGGGAAATCAAATCTTGAGAAGATTGTTTCAAAATCATTCCCATCAACATTTGATTCCTACACTAGAGTCTGTTCTCTGCTTAGCGGTTTATCGAGAATTTTATAATTCAGCAACCATCCAAGAATTAACCATTGGCGATGAGATTCCTAATATCTTTAGATTACAAGAATTAACTCGTCAATCAGAGGTTTTAAATCAGTGTGAGTTAATTCAAAATCTCATTAACATCTCTCCCCCTCCTCCTACCGATGACATTAAAGATTTTATCCTCGCGATGATTCAAACTCAATTGTTAATTGGGAGACAAGTAATAATAGATAAAACCCTGACTGAATTTAAAAATCAAGTTAGTTTAGACATGATTAATCAAACCATTGAAACTCTTGCGAACGAACAAAAACTTAAAATTGTTAACCCCAACGCAAAACCAGAACAACAAAGCATTTCTTCACTATACAAGAAAAAATAAATGTATCTTGACGACTCCAAAACCATCGAAAAAATCATCAAACATCTGTGTCATTTTCCAACACTCTGGATGGACACAGAAATTGCTGATTGGCAAACAGCTAATCCCCAACTCTCCCTAGTCCAAGTTTTAAGAGAAGATACTTCAGAAAATCAAGTTTATATCTTAGATATTTTTGAAAAACCTCAGTTAATCAATTTACTGATTGAGGAAGTGATGAGAGATGAGAAAATAGAGAAAATCTTTCATAATGCGTCCTTTGATTTAAAGTATCTGGGAAAGAAGACAGCGAAAAACATTACTTGTACCTATCAGCTTGCGCGGAAAATCTCAAAACAACGTCTGGGAACATCTAACTTAAAATTAAAAACCCTTGCTGTCGAATTATGTCAGTTTCCAGAAGAAGAAATTGATCGACAACAACAAAGCAGTGACTGGGGAAAACGTCCCCTTAATAACAGACAGTTATACTATGCGGAAATGGATGTAGTTTACTTATTCCATGTCCATCAATATTTGCTTAAGTTTCATCAACCTTCTCAGGAGAATTTGAAAATGAATCAATCAAACTCCCCAACATTTACAGTAACAGATGTTCTTGTTGCGTTTGAATGTCCTCGACTTTTTTATTTAAGTAAAAACTTTGGTGGAAAAACGCTTTTTATTCCTGCAGATCAAGCCAAAGGAATTGGAAAACTATTTCATGAACTTGCGTTTAAGTTTATTGAACTGGCAAAAAAAGATTCTCGCTTTAAAGAGATTTTTCACCCAAACCCGAAAGATTTAAATCAAGAAGAAGTAACACTCCAAATGCAAAGAATTTTTTATGAGGAAATCTTTTTCCCAGGGTTGGAGAAAGTTGCAGAAAAAAAACCTCAAAATGTCCCAGTGTTACAGAAAATATGGGAAGGGTTACGAGGATTAATTGCTCATTGGAGTGAATTACTGATCAAAAATCGTTATTACTGTAATTATAATTCTGTGATCAGTCAAACCTTTATTTCGCAAGAAATTACAGTTTCCTGTGATTATTCTCTCCCCGATCAGAAGAGCCAAAAAATTGTAGGAAGGTTTGATACATTAATCTGCGATTTACAAAAAAATCGTCTATGTATGGTGGAGTATAAAACTTATCATCCTCTCGACCCAGCAGCACAATTAGCACAAGTTTCATTGTATAGTTATATCCTGAATTTAGATAAACAAAAGCCTGTAGATAGTGCAGTTTATTGTGTTCTCCCTGAGTTTAAGGTTTATCATTATACTTGGGAAGAATTAAAAGATACTGTACATGAATTAACCCCTCTCAAACTTCAACAAATGCGACAGTGGTTAAGTTGGAAACCGTCACAACCTGATCCTCCTCCTCCTACTCAACAAATAGAAAAACTTTGTCCGATTTGTCCTCAACAAGAAACTTGTCAAAATTACTTTTCTGAAGAGTCTATTGTTCAAACTAAAAAAAAAGAACAAGAAACTGATCAGTTGGAAAAACAAACACAAAAGCAAGAAGCAGATCAATTAGGGAAACAATTAGAAGAAATCTTACAAGCGTATGGGGTAGAAGTCGATTATCAAGGGGCGATCGCAGGTGTATCTTTTATTCGGATAAAATTAAGACCTCGCTTAGGTGTAAAAGTTGTTTCTATTATCAATCGTGCGACAGATATTCAAGTACAAATGGGACTTTCTCATCCCCCTTTAATTTCTCCACAAGCAGGTTATCTTACTGTTGATTTACCGCGATCGCAGCGTGAAATTGCTAGATTTGAAGACTATATTCAAGGAAAATGTCAGGAATTAGCAATTAAAATCGCGATTGGGATTGATTTAGACGGAAACTTAATCGAAGCAGAATTATCTGATCCAAATACTTGTCATTTTCTCATCGGGGGAACGACAGGAAGTGGGAAAAGTGAGTTCTTAAAAAGTCTCGTGATGAGTTTAATAAAACGCTATCCTGATCAACTTGTCAAACTTGCTTTGATTGACCCGAAACGAGTGACGTTTCCAGAGTTTGAAGCTAGCAATTGGTTAATGTGTCCGATTATCAAAGATCGCGATCGCGCGATTAAATTTATGGAAGAGTTAGTGGCTAAAATGGAGGAACGTTATCAACAGTTTGAACAAGCAAGATGTTCAGATTTAAGAACCTACAACCAACAGTTAATTCAAAACGAACAAAAACCTATTCCCCATCTCGTTTGTCTCTTTGATGAATATGCTGATTTCATGGTTGAAAAAGAAATCCGTGAAGCGCTAGAATTAAACATTAAACGGTTAGGTGCAATGGCGAGAGCAGCAGGAATTCATCTGATTATTTCCACTCAGCGTCCTGAAGCCAAAGTTGTTACCCCAATCATCCGTTCTAATCTTCCAGGGAGAGTGGCGCTGAAAACCAGCAGCGAAGCAGATTCTAAAATTATTTTAGGGGGAAATCAAACGGAAGCAGCTTATTTATTAGGAAAGGGAGATTTGCTTTTTCTCAGAAGCGGAGAGTTATCTCGCTTGCAAAGTTTGCTGATTCAAAAATAAGCCATTAAATGCTAAGCTGTTAAGTATTTAAAGTTTAAAGGGGCTTGTGGAGACAAGGGAACAGGGAACGGTGGGGATGATGAAGTTTTCCCACTAACTTGAGAATACCCGATTTAATAGCGCCTTAGCTTATCTTGTTGGGTTTGCTTTGCCCATCCCAGCAAAATGTTAGAGTGTCTTATAATCTTTAAGGACGACGAAAGAGAAAATATCGCCTTCTCAATGTCCGCAAGAAAGGATGCGTTTGATAGTAATAATAATCCCATTGCTGGACAGCGCTTGCTATCATTTCTGATAGGGAAGGTGAGGGAAAAGAAACCGATAACAGTTGTTTCATTTTAATCTTTTTCTGGATCGCGATCGCGCAAACACTAATCAATTCCTCAGCATTCTGTCCAAAAATATGTCCCCCCAATATCTCGCCATTTTCCAGAACAATGAGTTTCAGTAAACCTGTTATTTTTCCCTCAATCACACTGCTTAAATTCTCTTTAAAATACTCTCGAATAACGATAACTTTTTCCTCATATCGGTCTCTCGCTTGCGCTTCAGTTAATCCTACTCTCGCGAAAGGAGGATGTGTAGAAAACACACAAGGAATTGCTTGATAATTCATTGTATAGAGTGGAAAAAATAAAGCATTTTTCAGGGCAACTGCTGCTTCAGATTGTGCTAAGTTGAGAAAAGAGTATCCCCCTGCAACACTACCGCACCCATAAATTTTAGGATTAGAGGTTTGTAACTTATCATTTAAGTTTAATCTCTCCTCTGTCAGTTCTACCCTAACCCCTTCTAAGTTTAATCCTTCTAGATTGGGAATCGTTTCAGGAAAGAGAATTAACTCATCCGTTTCAACTGTGTGTTTTCCTAGTTGTAACCATTTATGATTGTCAATTGTTTCAATTTGTACCAGAGGACTATTCCTTAAAACTGTAATACCATCTGCTTCAAGTTGTGCTTGTAACAAATTAGTGATTTCTTCATCTTCCTTGGGGAAAAATCGAGACTCAGACAGAGATAAAATAACTGTTTTATTCAGCTTTGCCAGATTTTGTGCTAGACTAATTGCGATCGCGCGATCGCCAATAATTGTCAGATTTTCAGGAAATTCTTCTAAGGTTTTTTTCTCTCTCAAATCAGTTAGGGTTAGATAGCCAACTGCTGATAAATTAGACACTTGAGGAATGACAGGAAGGGTTTCTGTCGCGACTAAATAAGCACGGGCTTGTAATTTTTCTTTGTTCACGATAAAAGCCTGTTTAGGAAGACGACAAAACTCTCCTTTTCCCTCAATAATATCGACTCCCTTGGCTGCTAATCTTACTAAAATTGTTTCTTCTGTCATCATGGCGCTTGCTTCTTGCGCCCAATGTTGATACATTTTTAAGCGTGAGGCATTTAAGGATTGAAATTCTAGCAATAAAGAATTTAAACTAGGCTGAAGCGTATTCCATTCTTCTCCTGTTTGAGTCAGATAATTAAGGGTAAGATTATAAACCCAGTCTGTTTCTGAAACAAAATCAATGTCTTGAGTAACCAGCGCAACTCTAGCATCCCATAATATCGCCATCAGCGCTGCATATCGTCCTACAGGTGTATTGCCAATAATAATTAAATCATAGTTCATTGTTAGTCATTCGTCCTTTGTCATTTGTCCTTGGTTATTTGTTCGTCGTTCTTCGTTAGAGAAACTAATAATAATGAACCGTGAAATAATAACAAAATTGTTAATTATTAATTGTTAATTGCTTAACCGCTTTCTGCAATTTTTGATTGTCTTCAGGATAACGAATCGCTGTCCGAAAATAATTGTCCCCTAATTCAGGAAAACTGAGACAATCGCGGATTAAAATTTGTGATTGTTTTAGGAGTTGTGCTTGGAGGTCAGACCCTGGAATCTCTGTCGCAACTAAGAAAAAGTTAGCACTACTAGGGAGAGGAGATAAGCTAGGAATATTCTGTAAATCCTGATAGAATTGCGATCGCGCTGTCTCTAACCATGTCCATGTTTGTTCTTGAAAAGTCTGATCTTGCAAAACAGCGATCGCCGCTTCAACTGCTAAACTATTGACAGACCAAGGATCGCGCCATTGTTGCCATTTGGCTAAACGTTCAGGATGGGTCACGCTGTAGCCAATACGTAAGCCTGGCAGGGTGTAAAATTTAGTCAGCGATCGCAGCACAACCAAGTTAGGATAATCTGCAACATCAGCTAATAAACTTTCTTGGTCTTCTGGTCGTAAAAAGTCCATAAACGCTTCATCTATGACCACCAGCGCAAACTGTTCTAGATAGGGTAAAACTTCTTGACGAGAGAATAATTGACCTGTGGGGTTGTGAGGATTATTCAACAGCAGTCCACAGTTTGAACTCTCGGGGGTATCTAGTTCTAAACGTTGCTCGATCGCTGGATTTTGAGCCATTTTTCCCACATCAAGAGGACAAGACATAATCTTCCCCGCAAACGCTTCTAAAGCCCGTGTATAGTCACGAAATGCAGGTTTAAGCAAATAGACCGCATCTAAGTCAGCCAGTTCTCTTCCCGCCCAGGTGAGCAATTCTGCTGCGCCATTCCCTGCTAAAATCCAATCTGGAGAAATATCGTGCCATTTTCCCAGAGCCTCCCGCAATTGAGAATAATTGGGGTCTGGATAATGTTTTAAGCCAGTTAGCCCCTTTTTGATGGCTCTGAGGGCGCTGTCTGGGGGGCCGAGGGGATTAATACTCGCCGAAAAATCCAATATCACGGAGGGAGAACACCCCGCTAACTGGGCCGCCCAACTTAAATTTCCTCCGTGTATTGGTCGCATCATAAGACTATGATTGATGGTTACTTATTCTTCTTCTGGTTGGTGGGGAGCAACGCGCTCTTTGAACAGTTTACCTGCAGAAAAAGCAGGAACAGAAGTGGCAGGAATTTCCATTTTATCCCCTGTTTTGGGATTGCGTCCCTCCCGTGCTTTGCGTTCGCGCCGTTCAAATGAGCCAAAGCCCACTAGGGTCACTTTTTCCCCTTCTGAAACTGCTTCCATGATCGTTTCAAGGGCTGCAGTGAGTACCGCATCCGCTTGTTTTTTGGTCACGGTGGCGCGATCGGCTATTTTATCAACTAAATCACCTTTATTCATGGGTAATCTCCTATTTCACAAGTTTTTCTCTACAATAACGACAGATTCCTTACGCTGAGTAAGTTTTTTGGCTATTTTCTAATACAGACCGTTGTCTATAGAAGCAATCAAAGCCCAGAATACTTGTCTGTTCTATGTTTCACTGCATCATTCTAAACTCTGATCGCCGATTGTGGATCGGCAAAACCATTAAAATCTCTACATTTCGGGATTTTTTTACGTTTTGCAATATTATTTGTGATTAATATTACTAAAAGTTGACAATCTACTGAAAAACCATTAGAAATTCAGCGATGAAGCATTGATTCTTGCTGATGCTATTTCTCAAAATTCACTCTCGAAAATGATAAAAACAAGAATTCTTCTAATTTTGGCGGGTCTCATCCTTTAGGGTCAATTTTTTCCAACTTTCCTTGTTTTCAGGGAAACTCAGCCCCTTCTTCTCTACCAGAAGAGATAAATCTTGAAATTCTGCGAAGGTTTAGATGAGAAGCTATGTTACTTTATATTAAGCAAATTGGCTCATTTCTGAGCTAAACCATCTGTACGTTAATTTGTAGGAACAGAATTATGACCAAAACCACTACTGCTGTTAAAGCCTTTATTGCTAACTACGATCGCGAGTCGCTGGCTAATTCAGATTTAGACCGCGCTGTTGAAGCGATCTGTTGCAGTAAAACGTTTAGGGATTTCTTACTGTCTCTTATTGACAGCGAAGCCTTTTCCAAAGACCTCGGCGAAGAGTTTGCTGCAGCAGGGGCGATCCAAGGTTTATCCGCGTGTCGTCAACTGCGAACTTGTCTTAACCACTCGCTGAGTCACTTTTTTGGCTTAATCACACAGCTAATCTCTGGTTTTGATCAACAAGCGGCCTCCGATTGGCAAACTTTTTCCAATCGCATCCACAACTCTGAGATAGCAGCTACCAAACTTTTAGCACGTCTCCTCCGTAGCGAAGAGAGACATTTCTATGAAGAACTTTCTTCCTATCTGGTAGAAAATGATCCTCATGCGGTTTATCCCACCTCCAGTTATCGCCAAAGTCGCGGTTATGTGGTCAGCACAGATGACGATCAAACCGTAGAAGCGGTGATGAGTTCTAGCACATTCACTTCGATCAAAGTGTTGGAAAATTGCTTAGACCCTCAAGAAACGGTCTTACGAAATCTCTACATCTCTCTCGGTCGTTGTGTATGTCTAGTAGATCAAAACGTAGAGCGTTACTACGGAGAACAGATTGACAATTATTTCGAGTATCACGAAATCAAGTTAGACAAACTGGTCTATCGCGCAATGGAAGTGGATAAAGGAATCCACACCGTTGAAAGAATGCTGGGTGACTTCAAACGGTTAGGGGTCTCTCGCAATGAACCCGTTTTAATCATTGGTGGTGGCGTTCTCACCGATACTGGAGGATTAGCTTGCGCTCTCTATCACCGTAACACCCCTTATGTCATGCTCTCCACTTCCATTGTGGCTGGAATTGATGCCGGTCCTTCTCCTCGTACCTGCTGCGATGGCTTTGGCTATAAAAACCTTTTTGGCGCCTATCATGCTCCCGTGTTGTCTCTCACCGATCGATCTTTCTTCAAAACACTCCGTGAAGGATGGCTGCGTCATGGCATTGCGGAAATTTTGAAAATGGCTGCGGTGAAAGATGCCGAATTATTTGGTTATCTTGAAGAAGCTGGGGAAGCGTTAATCCGCACTCGTTTTGGTACATTAGATTGTGAAGCCAGCGATCGCATTAGCGACCTCTCTCGGAAGATTCTCGGCGCAGCAATGCGGAGTTATGTAGAAGCAGAGTATGACAACCTCTATGAAACCCATCAGTGTCGTCCTCATGCTTATGGTCATACTTGGTCTCCAGGGTTTGAAATCGAAGCAGGATTGCTACACGGTCATGCTGTGGCGATCGGGATGGGCTTTGGCGCATACTTGAGTTATCGTAATAACTGGCTAAGCGCTAAAGAATTTCATCGTATTCTCAGCCTCATCAGTTCCTTTGGCTTAAGTTTGTGGCATGATGTTCTTTGGAATAAAGAAACCCTCTGGGCCGCTCAAGAAAAAATGGTGCAGAAGCGCGGTGGTAACTTAGTTGCACCGATGCCCAAAGGCGAAATCGGCAAGTGTGGTTATCTCAATCAACTCAGTCGTGAAGAACTTTATGACGCGATCGCCCAATATCATGAAATTTGTGCTGAGTATCCCCGTCAAGGTTGGGGAATCGAACCCCACTGTCATGATGTCGGTTTAGAAAATCCTTCTACTGTCGGTCATCATATCCCTGTGACTCCTCCTGAAGAAGAACAAACCGAAGAAGTCTTATCAGGTGTCTAAATCAGTCATCGGATGATTTTGGGTGGTTGTTTTTGGTGAGACCTTTAGCCAATTTTGGTTATCGGTTTCACTAGAAGCAACCGCTTTTTTTGGGCAAGGGAGACGGCGCGATCAGGTTTATCGCGCTACAAACTTGGGATAAAATAGTTCATGACTTTAAAACTGTCTCTAATTCCATGATCGCTGCTACTTCTCGGAAAATTCCCTCAATAGTCAAAAAATACCTAATGGCGATCACAGGATTAATTCTGATCGTCTTTGTCTTCGCCCATCTCCTTGGCAATCTCAGAGTATTCGTTTCTCCAGACAACCTCAATCAGTATGCTTATTTCCTCCATGACATCCTCCCCACAGAAATCTTGTGGCTATTGCGTCTCAGTCTCCTCCTCTCAGTCGGGGTTCATATTTGGATGGCCGTGTTACTAAAATTAGAAAACAAAGCAGCCCGTCCCATTGGCTATGTCAATCGTCAATGGATACAAGCAAACAGAGCCTCTCGCTACATGACCCAAAGCGGTGGGATTGTCCTCATTTACATTCTTTTCCATTTGCTTCACTTTACCATTAAAGCCATTCATCCGGCCTTTGCACAACTCACTTATTCCCTCGGAGAAACCATCACCCAAGATGTCTATGGGATGATGATTTATGGCTTTTCCAGTCAGTTTTGGTATGTCTCTTTGTTTTATATCCTGAGTGTGGGATTATTGGGTTGGCATTTGTCTCATGGCGCAACCAGTTTGTTTCAGAGCTTGGGATTACGCAATGAGCGCACCCGCTACTGGTTAAACCGTATCGCTTGGGGGTATGGAATCATTGTTTTTATTGGCTTTTCCTCGATTCCTTCCCTCGTTTTACTTTCAGAACTCAGCAATGTTCAAATTCTCCCTGTAAACACGGTTCTGAGTCAAATTGAAGCATGGCATGGAGACGGAAGAATTGCGATCGATTATTGCGGATAATCGTTATCATGAAAATATGAATTAAGTTTTGTAAATTAATTAATTGGCATTTTGAACTGGAAACCGACTCCAACCATAGAAACCAACTGGTATGCGCTAACTCCCATTTGGCAAGGGGGAGAAGAGGTGGTCAAAACGGGACTTCCTCACGAACAACTCCCTCCAGCATGGCAAATCTTACTCTTAGGTGATGGCTCTCCCACTCGTCATCTGAGATTAGTCACTAGAGAACCGATCGAGGTCGATGTTATTGATATGTCACTAATCGGGAATGACCGAGATAACGCTCCAGTTGGCATTGAAGCCGTCCCCGCCCCCAGATTACGCCGTCAGGTTTGGTTACGCACTGCATCAGGAAAACGCCTAGCTTATGCAGTTTCTTGGTGGGATGCTCAAGAAGTAGATGAATATTTACAAAATCGCGCTCTCCCCATTTGGGATAATTTATCACAACTACACACGGAACTTTATCGGGATATTCAAGGGATTTACTATGGACATTCCCCAGAATTAGAAACAGCCTTTGATCAACCTAGTCCGTTTTGGGGGAGGCATTATTTATTTTGGCATAACGGTCAACCCCTAACTCTAATTTATGAGGTCTTTTCCCCTTATTTGAAAAAATATTTATCCTAAGATAATTGATAATTGTTTTTTATCGAGAGATGTTCCATGGAACGTCTCTATATTGTTGGGTAACTAATCATGGTTAATTCTCCAAAATACGCACTGGTTCATGAATGGTTGACACCAAAAGCAACAGGGGGATCAGAATTAGTCGTTAAAGAAATTCTCAAACAAATCGACGCAGATGTTTACGCATTGATTGATTTTGAATCCACAAACCCTGAAAGTTATCTTTATGGGCGTAAAATTGGGACAACGTTTCTCCAACATTTTCCCTTAGCTCGTAATGGCATACAAAAATATCTCCCCTTGCTTCCTTTTGCCATTGAACAACTTGATTTACAAGATTATGATGTTATTCTTTCCTCTTCTCATGCGGTCGCTAAAGGGGTGATTACTAGCCCTCATCAGACCCATATTTGTTACTGTCATACTCCCATGCGTTACGCTTGGGAATTAACCTTTGAATATCTTAAACAAAGTCAGATGGGTCGCGGAATCCCTGGCGTTTTTACCCGCTATCTTTTGCATCAGTTGCGTCAGTGGGATGTGATTAGCGCCAATCGAGTTGATTACTTTATTGCCAATTCTCATCATACAGCAAAGCGTATCTGGCGCTGTTATCGTCGCCATGCAGAAGTGATTTATCCTCCTGTTGACATTCAGCGCTTTTCTGATCAAGTAGCAAAAGAAGACTTTTATCTAACCGTTTCTCGGTTGGTGAGTTATAAAAAAATCGCACTGATCATTGAGGCTTTTAATCAATTGCAACGTCCTTTAGTGATTATTGGTAGTGGTTCGCAGTTTTTAGAATTACAAAAGAAAGCGCGATCGAACATTAAACTTTTAGGATCACAACCGAATCACGTCGTAGAAGACTATTTAGCGAGAGCAAAAGCATTTGTTTATGCAGCTTGTGAAGACTTTGGCATTGCCTTAGTCGAGGCCCAGGCTTCGGGGACTCCTGTGATTGCCTACCGCGCTGGAGGAGCAAAAGAAACGGTGAAAGATATTCGAGAGTATCCTGAAACAGGGACAGGGTTGCTGTTTTCCCCACAAACTCCCTCAGCTTTAGTGGAAACGGTTAAACTGTTTGAAACGCAGCGCGATCGCTTTATTTCAGAACAAATCTATCAGCAAGCGGTTCGTTTTTCAACTCAGCAGTTTCATGAGACCTATTCAGAGTTTCTAGTGAAAACTAGCAGATTGTCTGGGACGAATTATTCCCAAAGGAAGTAGAAACTGTATCCCCAGTTAAACCATATTAGTGGTCGAAGTTGTCACTCAGAGGGAAACATTGATGTCTGAATTATTACAAGCTGTCATTGAAAACAAAGCAGCAACTGATCTACAGGACTTTGTTAATCTTTTGCGTCGAGATGAGTCTCATCGCTATTTGCTGCGAAATGACATTCTCAGCGCCTTTTCCGCGTTTTGTCAGGATCAGGAAAAATCTTCCGACTATCGAAAGACATCCCCGTTGGGTCGCCTCATTGATTACACCCAAGAATTGATTTTAGACTCAGAAAGTCTCTACCTGATTATTCGTCCTCAAATCGCGAAACAGGAAAGTTATCGCCTGTGGGATGATTTAACGGTTGAACCGCTAACCATTCAAGAATTATTAGATGTGCGCGATCGCTATGTCAACCAATATTACCCAGAAGAAGGGGATGTCTTTGAAATCGACTTTCAACCCTTCTATGATTATTCCCCTCTAATTAAAGACCCCAAAAATATTGGTCGCGGGGTGGACTTTCTCAATCGCTATATGTCTGGAAAACTCTTCCAAGACCCCAATCAATGGTTAACCGCTGTTTATAATTTCCTCAGTCTCCACAGTTATAACGGGATTACCCTGTTGATCAATGGACGTATTAAAAATCAAGACCAACTCTCAAAACAAGTGAAACGAGCGCTGACTTTTGTGGGCGATCTTCCCCAAGATAAACCTTATGATGAGATTCGGTTTGACCTACAAGAGATTGGGTTTGAACCAGGTTGGGGAAACACCGCAGCCCGCATTCGAGAAAGTCTAGAATTACTTGATGAACTGATCGATTCTCCTGATAATAAAGGATTAGAAGCCTTTTTGTCTCGCATTCCCATGATCTTTAAAATTGTCTTAGTTTCTATTCATGGATGGTTTGGACAAGAAGGGGTTTTAGGAAGACCTGATACAGGTGGACAAGTCGTTTATGTTTTAGACCAAGCACGAAGTTTAGAAACGCAACTGGAAGAAGATATTGAGTTAGCAGGATTAACCAACTTAGGCGTTCAACCCAAAGTTTTAATTCTGTCTCGTTTAATTCCTAATAACGATGAGACTCGTTGTAATGAACGTCTTGAAAAAGTTCACGGGACAAAAAATGCTTGGATTTTGCGAGTTCCGTTTCGAGAATATAATCCAGAAATGACACAAAATTGGATTTCTCGCTTTGAAATTTGGCCCTATCTTGAAACTTATGCGATCGATGCTGAAACAGAAATTTGTGCTGAATTACAAGGGAAACCCGATTTAATCATTGGCAATTATTCTGATGGTAATTTAGTCGCCTTTTTATTAGCCCGTCGCTTGAATATCACTCAATTTAATATTGCTCATGCGTTAGAAAAATCAAAATATCTGTTTAGTAATCTGTATTGGCAAGATTTAGAAGATAATTATCATTTTTCCATCCAGTTCACAGCAGATATTATTGCCATGAATGCTGCACAATGTATTATCAGCAGTACCTATCAAGAAATTGTGGGACGACCTGATAGTGTCGGACAATACGAATCCTATCAAAACTTTACCATGCCCGATCTGTATCATGTTGTCAATGGCATCGAACTATTTTCTCCTAAGTTTAATGTGGTTCCCCCCGGTGTGAATGAAAGTATTTATTTTCCCTATACCAATAAAGAAGACCGCATTCCTAACCGTGTGGAACAAGTAGAAGAGTTATTATTCCACAAAGAAGATGACTCTCAAGTGTTTGGAAAACTCGATGATCCTAACAAACGTCCTTTGTTTTCAATGGCCCGTTTAGACCGCATTAAAAATCTGACGGGTTTAGTGGAATGTTTTGGACAATCTCAAGAATTACAAGAACATTGCAATCTAATTTTAATTGCGGGTAAGCTTCACACTTCCGAAACCACTGATAGTGAAGAACGAAACGAAATCGAGAAGATGTATCATCTCATTGATCAATATAATCTACACGGAAAAATTCGTTGGTTAGGAGTTCGTTTACCCAAAAGCGATTCAGGAGAAGTTTATCGGGTCATTGCTGATCATGAGGGAATTTTTGTGCAACCTGCTTTATTTGAAGCGTTTGGTTTAACGATTTTAGAAGCCATGATTTCTGGTTTACCTACGTTTGGGACTCAGTTTGGCGGCCCCTTAGAAATTATTAAAGACGACCAAGTGAATGGATTTTATATTAATCCGACAAACTTAGAAGAAACGGCGCAAAAGATTATAGATTTTGTCTGTCAATGCGAAAAAGACCCAGAACGATGGCAAAAACTTTCTCAAAACGCAATCCAACGAGTTTATAGCAGTTATACTTGGAAAATTCACACGACAAAACTGTTGTCCTTAGCGCGGATTTATGGCTTCTGGAATTTTACCTCAAAAGAGAATCGAGAGGATATGTTGCGCTATATTGAGTCCCTATTTTATCTGATCTATAAACCGCGATCGCGCAATTTATTAGAACAGCATTCATCCCGATAGTTTATCCCCCCAACCCCCCTTAGTAAGGGGGGCTAAATCGTAGGGTGGTTTCAAATTGTGCCATAAAAAACCCCCTCCCGAAGGAGAGGGTTAAGATTATTTAGCTATTTCTCAAAGAGA
>CAYXDG010000040.1:3165-32364 GCA_964463655.1 uncultured Dactylococcopsis sp. | reverse complement strand
GGCATCATTCTGTGAAGGAAGAATCCTCTCGCCTTTAGGCAGAGGAGTTGTCAACTTTTCATCATATTTAAGGATTGAAATGGTGAACCGTTTCCAGATGAGCAAAACAATTAAACTCGATCAATTTCTCAAATATCAAGGCGTGGTGCAAACAGGTGGGGAAGCGAAACTGATGATTTGGGATGAAGAAGTCTTGGTTAATGATGAAGTTGAAACCCGTCGTGGGAGAAAATTAGTCAACGGCGATCGCGTGACAGTCTTTAATGTTACCTATGTTGTCCAACTAGAGGAAACAGAAGATTCGCTATAATATCGGCTAAGGAATCTTAACAAAACTATACAATTGAAATTGAATCAGATTATGGACTCGACTGCACCCCTTAACCAATTGGATCAGGCGTTACAACCCCTGACAAAATTAGCTTATCAGACTTTCCAACAAGGAAAAGGGGCGTTTGCCCTTGCCCATAAAGCCATGAGTTCTCGTCTCACCAGTTTAGCGCTCCCAGACCGAGAGGAGAACGTGCAATCCTTATCCCCAGAGATACTAAGTGATCTGCAACAGCGCTTTAACCAACTTTTAGAGATTGACTGGAAACAGGCTGAACAAGGCATTTATCCCACGAGCTTACTGTTTGAAAACCCTTGGGATGATTTCTTTGTCTATTATCCTGTGGTGTGGCTAGATATGCCCTCAATTTGGGAACGCTTACAAAAACGGCGTTATCAAGAATTTTCCCCAGATATTGATACAGAAGGTTATCCTAGCTACTATCTCCAAAACTTCCACCATCAGACCAATGGCTACCTCAGCGATTTATCGGCGAATCTCTACGATTTACAAGTTGAGATATTATTTAATGGTGGGGCCGATGCCATGCGGAGACGAGTTTTAGCGCCATTAAAAGCGGGTTTAGAAGAAATTGCGCCTCTTGATTCCAAAGAAACAAAAGTTCTGGATGTTGCTTGTGGGACAGGTCGCACCTTATATCTGCAACGGGGGATGTTACCTAAAGTTTCTTTACATGGCACTGATTTATCTCCCAGTTATCTGCGGAAAGCGAATCAATTACTCTCGCAAGTGTCAGGAGAGTTACCCCAATTAATGCAAGGCAATGCCGAAAGTCTTCCCTATTCTGATGACTATTTTCATGGCATTACTTGTGTGTTTACCTTCCATGAACTCCCTCCAAATGCTCGTCAGAATTTGATTAATGAGGTTTTTCGGGTCTTAAAACCAGGAGGGGTTTTTGTGATTTGTGATTCTATTCAGGCGATCGATAATCCTCAGTTTGCACCGATGATGGAAAACTTCCCTGTTTTGTTCCACGAACCTTATTACAAGAGTTACATCAATGACGATTTAGCCCAACGTCTCACCGCAGCAGGGTTTATTACCACTGATGTTCAAAATCATTTTGTGAGTAAGTATTGGGTGGCTAAAAAGGGAAATGAATAGTTAATTTTTCCAAGGTGGGCATTTGCCCACCCTACGATTTAAGACTTGTAAATTGTTTGACTCCCCAATCCCCCAAGGGACTTCTGTCAGCTAACTTTTTCAAACACTAATAACTCATAAGTAATTAAATTAAGTTGACTGAAAAAGTCTAGCCCTCGCACACTGATCCAATCATTAAGAGAACGGATAATCATCGGCGCGATCGCACCGTAAGTGGGTTGAACATTTTTAGTAATATCTCGCCTTTCTTTAAGGAGATAACCAGTCTTTTCTGCTAGATATTGATAATCTTTTAAGCTAATAAACTGCACGGTAGAGTTTGCTTTATTCCCATAAGTTTTGGTAATTAACTGACTCAATACTCTTTTTTCTAAAACTTGCCACAATTGCGAAAGTGGTTCACTAATTAAAAAATCAACAACAATTAATTTTCCTTGAGGTTTTAATTTCTGATTCACCTGAGTCAAAAAGTTTTCCCGTGAGGGAAAGGCAAAAATACATTCTAAAGCCCACGCACAATCTAAAGTAGGTACGGTTTCAGGAAGAAGACAAGCATCCCCTTCTATAAAATGAAGATGATTATCATGTTGGGGTTGATGTTTGAGTTTAGCTTGTTGAATTTGTGCGCCATCAATATTAATGCCAATTAATTCAAGATTATCATAAAGTTTATTGGCAAGGGCGATCGTCCCACCCCAACCACAGCCAGCATCAAGAACCGTATTGCCTGATTTTAACTCAGCCACTTCTAGAACTAAGCGAGACAGTTTTTCACTGGCTTGAGCAAAATCCCTTAAATTGCCAACTGCTTGGCGAGGATTCTCCCAATACCCCCAATGAATATGTTCTCCGAATGCGGTTTGAATGTCAAGATTTTTTTCAAATTCTTGGATCAGATTATCAAAGAAACCCATAGCTTAAATTGATTCTCCTGATTAATAATTAGTTTTTGTTAGTTTACAATTTGAACTGATGGCAATTCAGAGAAGGTTGAATCGGAATTTTTGTCAACCTCGGATAAGAATTGAACCAGCCAAGTTTTGAGATGATACGTGGCGCGGCAATCGTCTTCATTGTAACGGATAATCGTATCAAGAAGAGTGCGATCGCGGGTTTTTAACCATTGATCATACCAGCAGACACATTGTTCGCCACTGACTCCTAAATCACGCCATTGAAACCCTAACCATTGCGCGATCGTTTTCAGAGAATAGTTTTCGGTGGGAAGAATGATATATTTAGTGACGCGATCGTGTAAATCTACGAGTCTTTTTTGTAATAATTGTTCTTGGGTTTTTGAAGTTTGATAAACTTGCGCCAGCCGTCGAATCGTTTCCGCTTCATATTTAGAGTAATGGAAGATAGGCGCATTTGGAGCAAGGGAAACTAAGGCTAAAAACTCTTCCCATATCCTGCTTTCTTCTTCTGGAGTTTCTGCGACTAAAGGATAGAATGTCTCCGTATCTTTTTGATAATCGATAATTAAAACCCCTAATAAATAGTCTAAATTGCGTTCAGGTTCAGCTTCAATATCAAAGTAAATTTCTTTTTGACCAGTAGGAATCGTTTTGAGAATCGATCGCGCTGAACTTGACCTTAAAAGCGGTTGCTGGTTTAATGTAGAGAGAGCTTGTTTTTTTAAGTCAAAAGTAACGTCTTTTCCCAATTCCTTAGCGAGGGTAAAATGATCGCTGTGAGACAGTTTTTCTAAAGACGTTAAGCCTAATTTTTTCAAGACTTCATAGCGACTAGGGGTAACACCTGGGAGAAGAGAAAGATGGTTTTGTTGCTGTGCAATCTCATGACAAAAGCCTTGCCAATGACATAAACTACAGCGTTGTCTAGAAATAAACACCTCTGGTTCTTGGCGAGAAATTAACATCGCCAGAACTGATGTTAACACTTCTTCCATGCGAGGAAGCCAGAGGTTTAAGCTAACTTGGTGTTCGCTACGAGACTTAAGAATTAAACGAGGATTAATGGGAGATGTCCCTTGAATCAAAGCTAAAAGTTTTGCTTGAAAAGCAGCCACTAATTTATATTCTGGTTTGGGACGGCGACCTAATCTAATGCTAATCGTTTCATATTCCCAATCGCCAAAAATAGAACTGCCAGGCTGTTTAATCAACAAAGTAGGAGTTGATAATAAAGTGACTTTCTGTTGTACTGCAAAGGGAATATTCCAACCCACTAATCCTGTTTGCCATAAAGTCCCATCTAAGATACAATCAACACCAGCTTCCATCATGAAGAGGGTTTCCCTTCCTCTTTCTTCCCAATACTTTAAAGGAGTTTGCGGTTGATCATAAAAAGCATCCGCCATGATTTCTAAAACCTGCTTTCTATTTTCTTCCCGCAGTTTGAGAAGAAACTCTCGTTGGGCTTCTTGTTTAGTGGGGTCGCCATAAAAATCTAAAAAAGGACGGCGATCGCAGCGTTTATAATCTAATAAGACAAGATCACTCAGTAGCATAGGTTATTGAATTATTAATAAATTGTTCCTTGAGGCAAGAAACAGTTACCCTAAAAAAAGAAAACAATTGCAAGTAAAACATGGGTTGGACAAAACAAGGCTATTTTAATTTTGGCGGACAGGGGCCACTTTCTCAAGAGACCTTAAACGCAATCAGGCAAAGCTATGAGAAAATACACGAATGGGGCCCATTCTCTCAACAGGTGAACGCTTGGTTACAAGAAGAAAGCGCCAAAACCCGCCAAGCCATCGCGGAAACAGTGGGAACAACCCCCGATCGGATTACCCTGACTGAAAATGTAACAGTTGGCTGTAATATAGCGTTATGGGGACAGAATTGGCAAACAGGCGATCACATCCTCCTCACCGATTGTGAACATCCTGGCATTATCGCAACCGTTCAAGAAATCAGCGATCGCTTTGGCGTAGAATATTCCGATTGTCCCATCATGGCAACGCTTAATGAGGGAGACCCCACCACCGTTATTCAACAGCATCTCCAAAGAAACACCAAATTAGTTATTATCTCTCATTTGCTCTGGAATACGGGACAAGTGCTTCCCCTAAAAGCCATTACTCAAGTCTGTCATCAAAAAGGTGCTAGACTCTTAGTGGATGCAGCGCAATCAGTGGGATCATTGCCTTTAAACTTACCCGACACAGGGGTTGATTTCTATGCCTTCACAGGACATAAATGGCTGTGTGGCCCTGCGGGAGTCGGTGGGTTGTATGTCTCCTCTTCTGCTTTTGAGCAGTTGCGTCCAACGTTTATTGGGTGGCGTGGAATTAATACCAATAGTCAGGGAAAACCTGTTAGCTATAAAGACAATGGACAGAAATTTGAGGTGGCGACTTCAGCTTATCCCCAGTATATGGGATTAACTAGCGCGATCGCGCAACACAACCAATGGGGAACACCTGCGGAAAGATATCAAAGAATTTGTGAACTGAGTCAGAGTTTATGGAAACGTTTGTCAGAGATAAAAGGGTTAACCTGTTTACGCACCTCTCCCCCAGAAGCAGGGTTAGTGTCATTTCAGCTAGCAGATCATCCCCATAAAGCCTTTGTTACAGAGTTAGAAAAGGACGGGTTTTTGTTAAGAACACTGGCCGATCCTGATTGCATTCGCGCTTGTGTTCATTATTTCACAACCTTGGAAGAAATTGAAGCCTTGGTAGAGATGATTCAAGCCAAATTATATATACAAAATCGGTTGGTCAACCAAGGTAAGCGCGATCGCTAATTTGAAGAATTAATTATCAAAATTGTTTTAATCTCTTTCAATTTTTAAAGCCGAATTGCTTCAAAACCATTATAACTTTCTGGTGTTTGATCTTACCTATTTATGACTGATTACCTTTTTGAGATAAAATTTCTCGTAAGCGATCGGGTGAAACGACTTTCACTTGACCCCCAAATCCTAACAGCCAACTGTGGAAATCAGGGTCTTCTAATGACCATTGAGGAAGTCGAATCCGACAACGATGAGGATGCTGAGGATCAGAGGTTTTTCTTAAACTAAACATCAACCTGTTTTTTCGCAGTAATTCACGATTAAATGGTAGCGATAGCTTCATTTGTTCTTTGGGAAAACGCTGTATTCCTTCACTCATGAAACGAAAGGTGGCCTCATTTAACCAAATCTCGATCGCGACTTCTATTTTTTCCCTTTCTGATACATTTTCACTAAGATATTGTTCTTGAAGTTTTGGATCATTGCCCAAAAACAGATCACCAGAAGCATGATACAGTTTGAGGAGACGATGCAGAGATTTTTGCTGAGTATTCTGCGATCGCTGTTTTTTTTGCGCTTCTCCTAAGCATAAGCGATCGAGGCGTTCAAATTGCAATAATCCTTTGGCTTTTCCGTGATCTAATTCAAATCCTAAATACCAGTGAAGATGATGAAAAATTATTTGTAGAGGATAGGCTTTAAAGAAGTTGTCTATAAAACCATCTGGGGAAATCTTCCCTAATTCTAATAACTTTCCTTGCGTGATCGCCTCTTTAACCATTTTCATGTCTTGCACTAAAGATAAGTCAGAAATCATTTCTAGATTAGTAATCTGATGATGATAAATTGCTCGGATAGAATCCCCCTGCGACTCGATTAATTTAGCCGTTTCCATGCGATGCTTAAAAGTTTCATAGACATTCAAGGCAACAGGATCATCTAAATCTTTGCTCTGAGTTTTTAGTAATTCAAAAACTTGGATTAAATCTTCTTGGGATAAAATAGCAGTTCCTGCAAAATAGCCTCGTTTCATCGGAAAATCTGGCAGAATCCCATAAGGTTTTAAAACTTTTTCAATATCTTTCCGAACAGTATCACGACAATCATAATCAACTAAATTGTCTTGTCTCATGCGATCGACTAAACTATTAAGAGTGCCTTTTAATTCTTTTTTCCAAATAAATGGCTCATGAATAATTAAGCGAATGGTTTGGATCAGACGTTGAAATGTTTCTAAATCAGAATAACTATGATTGGGAACTTCTGAGACTTCTTGAATCGTTATATTTAAATCAGACTTTGTATCCGTCGCGCCAATCACTCCGTTTTCTTCTAACCATTGAAGGTCTTGTTTGATCGCTTCTGAGTCAGCATAAATAGGATCAGCTATTTGAGCCATAAATGCACAAATTTCATCAACTTCTGTAACAAATTCTTGGCTGTTTTTTCCCAGAACATTAATGAGAGTTTCAGGATGGGTTTCCTGCAAATTGCCGATCCTTGGATAGGTTAAAAGCAAATGAATTAAATACATTAAACGTTCAAAGTCTAATAAATTAGAATAGTTATGTAGAATGATATTTTGCGTGCGGTTTTGCCGATTAATGAGACTGCGAGAAAAAATTGCTGTTTTTTGATTAAATTGATCAATTAAGGGGACTTTTGAGTTAGGATTAAGGGTATAAACCGTAGCAAATCCTTCCGCAGCGATCGGGGGAAATTGCTTTAAGTGCTGAGACATTCGTCTAATCACTGCTTCGGGAACATTTCGCTCTCGATGTTGATTCCACTGTAAACAAGTGCTGAGAGGGGTTTGTAAATACCACCCTAACCAATCAATATTTTGATATCGGTTTAAATGATTGAGAAGGGCAAACCGCCAAGGACGTTTCGCATTTGTTGCATCGTAAATCAGAGGTTGGTTATGGTGTAAAGAGGCTTCAATTTGTTGGAAAACTTCAGTTTCTATTTCTGACCAGTTTCCTTGAATTGTCTCATCACCAAATAATTGTTGACGAATTCGATCAGTGGAAATAATGGTGTAGTGAGGGTGATTTTTGACAATTGTTTCCGCTAAAGTAGATTTTCCACTACTCGGACAACCAATTAAAATGTGGCAAAGCATAAATAATTGATAATTGATAATGAACAATATAAACATTTGAGTTTAAGATTTGATTATAGATTAGCTTATTCTGAGCTAAATGAAAAGAGGATAACGCGAATGACAAAGGAGGGCGATGGGTGAGAAAATGTTAAAATAACGTTACAAGCAAATCAGCGTCGATCATCGCTATGAAATGTATAATTAACCGTCGCGCCCAATTTTCATCTGCTCACCGTTACTGGTTACCAGAACTCAGTACAGCAGAGAATCAGGCAAAATTTGGCTCAGGAAGTCACTTTCCTGGGCATGGACATAACTATGTGCTTTATGTTTCTCTAGAAGGAGAAATTGACGAATATGGGATGGTAATGAACCTCTCTGATGTCAAACCAGTGATCCGAGAGCAAATTACGGATCAACTCAATAACGCATACTTAAATGAGGTTTGGCATGAGTTTAGCGAAACTCTTCCGACCACAGAAAACATTGCCAAGGTGATTTGGCAGCGTTTAGAGTCTTATTTACCACTTGTTAACATTCGATTATTTGAACATCCACAACTGTGGGCTGATTATCAGGGGAATTATATGGAAGCATCATTAACTGTTGGCACTCATTTTAGCGCGGCTCACCGTCTCGCACGTCCTGATTTAAGTGAGGAAGAAAATTACCAAATTTATGGTAAATGTGCCCGTCCTCATGGTCATGGCCATAATTATCACTTAGAAGTCACCGTGACTGGAGAGATCAATCCGCGCACGGGAATGATTGTTAACTTAGAAAAACTGCATCAAATTTTAGAAGAAGTTGTGATCGAACCCTTTGATCACTATTTCTTAAATGAAGATATTCCTTATTTTGCCGAAGTAGTCCCCACGGCTGAAAATATTGCGGTCTATATTGGTCAGTTATTAGAACAACCAACCGCAGAATTAGGAGTCATTTTAGATAAAATTAAGCTCATTGAAAGCCCTAATAATTCCTGTGAAATTAACTGTCGTGCATTGAGGGAGCAAAACCCCTCGTCAATCATGCAACAACCTGCTTTAGCTGGTTATCAATAATCATCTTCGGGGTTTTGGCGACGGATGTTCAAACAACACCATTCTTTCCGTCGCCACACTGCGCCAACATTCCAACCATGTTTTTCTAAACTATCAGTAATTGGTTGTGATTTATCTAACAAAATGCCACTGAGAATTCCCCAAGTCGTATAGTGAGCGATCGCGCTGAACTCAGGAATCAAGTCTAAAATAACTTCTGCTAAAATATTGCAAACAAGGCCATCAAACCCCTTAGAATAAACCGACAGCAGTTCCTTAATGCTCCCTTCCGTCACGGTTAACTTATCTGCTTGAATATCATTTAATTCGCGATTGGCTTCAGTGGCTCGAACCGCGAGAGAGTCAGTATCCACCCCATAGACGCTTTCTGCTCCTAAAAGTAAACTGGCAATGGATAAAATCCCTGAACCGCAGCCAATATCAGCAACAACACCGCCAATATTCCCATAACTATAACGCATCTCAAGAGCTTCTAGACACATTTGAGTTGTGGGATGGATTCCTGTCCCAAAAGCAGCCCCTGGATCAAGACGAAGCACAAGCCGTTCTGAATTTTTTGGGGGAGACAGCCAAGCGGGATATATCAAAATCTGATCGCCAACTTCTTGAGGTTTCCAGTGTTTTTTCCAACTACTAGCCCAATCTTCTTCATCAATAACATTCCAGCTTATTTTGGGTAACTCTGTTTTCAGGTTGGTAGCATCTTGTTTCAACCACAAAGATAACGCTGCTAAATCTAGGGGATGCGCTCGGGGTTGAGATAAATAAGCTCGTACTACACAAGACTCCCCTTCTTGCTCTGTGACCATCCCCTGACAGCCAAATTTATCTAAGCGCCAAAAGAGGGTTTCTTCAAGCGCAGGATGACACAAAATTTTAATTTCCCACCAAGTATTAGTCATTTTTCATTGGTTATTAGTTATTGGTTATTGGTTATTAGTTATTGGTTATTAGTTATTGGTTATTATATGAAATCCGTTGAATTAATAGACATAGCGGGCTAGAAGCCCGCACTACCCCCAATTGTGGGGAAAGAGGGGGAGCGTCTCGCTCCCTCGCCCTACAAATACTATACAATCGGATTTCATATTAGTTATTAGTTCTTCGGGATATAATCTGTGGTAGTTAACCATGAACCATGTAGGGGGGAGCAACGCGCGAAGCACCATGAACCAATTATTAATTGCGAGGAGAGCCTTCAGCATGAGGCTGAAAGCTCATATCCTACCGTTATTCTAGCGGTTTAGAGCTTGATCGTGTAAGCGTCGCGAATCCCAGCAATTTTCATGATCTCGCTAAGCACTCCTTCGGGAAGTGGATCGTCAATGCTAAGCACCATCACCGCATCCCCACGAACAATTTTACGTCCCACTTGCATACTGGCAATATTGACGTTGAAATCGCCCAGTAAAGAGCCAATCTTTCCAATCACACCAGGCATATCGCGGTGTAAGGTGAACAACATATAGTTATTGGGGGGAACATTAATGGGGAAACCATCAACATTAGTGATTCGCATTTCTTGATCAGTGAGTAAAGCACCTGTGACCGAATGTTCGCCGAGAGACCCGATCGCTTCCAAGCGCAGGGAGCCCGAATAATCATGAACGGAAGCATCTCTGGTTTCAATGATGCGAATCCCTCGTTCTTTTGCCTCGATCGAGGCGTTGACATAATTCACCCGTTCTCGCAACGCTTGTGAGAGTAAGCCCTTTAAAGCTGCAACTACGATCGGCTGACTTTGGTTATTAGCAAGGTCTCCTTGTAAAAGCACGTTTAGCTGTTCAATGCGTCCACCAGCCAACTGACCCACTAAGTTACCTAATGTTTCTGCTAGTTGTAGGAAAGGACGCAATTGCTCTAACACATCAGGGTTGAGTCCAGGGATATTCACCGCCGATCGCGCGGGGAGTCCTAATAAGACATCTCGAATTTGTTCGGCCACATCCACTGCAACATTCGCTTGCGCTTCTTCGGTAGAAGCGCCCAAATGCGGGGTTAAGACCATATTTGAGCCAACTTCTCGCAGTTTGGATTCCCCAAGGGGTTCTTCTGCGAACACATCCAAAGCTGCGCCAGCAATCGTTCCCTTTTGTACCGCTTCGGCGATCGCGTCTTCATCAATTACCCCACCGCGAGAACAGTTAATAATCCGTGTGGTGGGCTTCATTTTCCCCAAGGATTCGGCGTTGATTAAGTTTTCAGTTTCAGGGGTGCGGGGAATATGCAGAGTAATATAATCGGCTTCGCTGAAGAGGAGATCGAGCTCAACGAGACGACAACCGAGTTGTTCAGCGCGATCGGTGCTAATAAAGGGATCATAAGCTAATAACTTCATTCCCATCGATCGCGCCACAGTAGCGACATGAGAGCCAATTTTTCCTAAACCAACAATCCCGAGGGTTTTTTTGTACACTTCAGAACCGATAAACTGTTTGCGTTCCCATTTTCCGCTCTTAACGGAATGATTCGCTTCAGGGATATGACGAGATAGGGCTAACATCATCGCCAGAGCGTGTTCTGCTGCTGCAATGGTATTCCCTTCAGGAGAGTTCACCACCACAATCCCACGACGGGTGGCTGCGGTGACATCGATGTTATCCACTCCAACCCCAGCGCGACCGATAATTTTCAGTTGGTGTCCTGCTTCAATCACCTCTGCGGTTACTTTTGTACTCGATCGCACCATCAGCGCATCATATTCTGGAATCGCTTTTACCAGTTCTTCTGGGGAGAGTTTGGTCTTGACATCCACTTGCGCCACTTGCGAGAGAATATCAATCCCTGCTTGATCAACTGAGTCTGAGACTAAAACTTTAGACATTGGTTACTTCTTTGAAATCAATATAAATCGAGGGTATCCTCTGCTTACGAGTTTACGAGACAATCTACCATTTTCCAGAGAATGTATCACCTGTGACATACTCAAGCACGATCATTCCTAGACACGACTAACGCTGGCTTCTCCTCCCCTTTGAAGGATTCACGCTTTTCGTTTCGCAAGGCAAAACCTCACTTTGATGAGAGCGTTCAGCAAACCGAAGATATCATATTAATTGGGCAAACTCAATACAGGTTCTCTAGAACAGCCAATTAACTCACCGCTAACCTCAACTTACATTGATTTTAGCCATGAGTGATCAGTTATTTTTGGGTTTCCATCTCTTCAAGATTAGGGGTTAAGATGCTAAAAGAATCGCGATCGCTTGATGTTCATTTTTCCTAAAAGAATTGTGCAACTGATAGGGATAATTCTGGTAAGAGAGAATCTGCGATCGCCTCACTCTTTTGTTTTGTCTCAAATCCTCCCCCTTGATAGAAAATGGTGACAGTTTGCGCTTGTGGATCAACAATCCAGACGCGATCAATTCCAGCTTTGAGGTAGTCTTCTGCTTTTTCTGTTAACCCACCAAATGTCTGACCTTGGGAGATAATTTCAATGACCAACTCTGGTTTGACAGGACAAAGTTTATCTTCTTCCCATGTTGTCGGGAGGCGTTCATAAGAAACATAAGTCAAGTCTGGAATCGGAACCCAATCTCTCTGATTTCGCTGCAAAATCACGCCCCACTCAGTTAAAACGCGACCTCTCTCCTGCTGTGTACACCAGTCATCAAGCAGTCGATACAAGCGACCTTGAGTTTTGGAATGTTTATATTTTGGGGACACTTTCGGTTTTAAAGCTCCATCAACTAATTCACAGCGATCCTCTGGTCGGTTGAGAAAGGTTTGTAGGCTGATTTGATGAGAAGTTGTTAAGTTCATGTTTGATATTTTGACCTTTTTAAGGTCTCAAATGCGATCGCTTTAGGATAAAAAGTCTCGCATATAAGTATTAACCAGTTGCGGTTTTTCTTGCTGCACCCAATGACTACACTGAGGAATATAACGAATGTCTAAGTTACGAACATATTGATCGGTTTCCTCTGTGAGTTCTTTTCCTAATGCGGTGTCTTCTTCTCCCCAAATTAAAAGTGTGGGAATGTTGAGGACTCCCCACTGTTTTTCTGTAAAATTAAAGAGGTTTTGAAAGGCTTGGCGATAATAATTCACCATCGCTGTTAATGCTCCTCGTTTGGCTGCTGCATTTTTATAGGCTTCTAAGTCTTCTTTGCTAAAAGCGTTTTTATCCACTGCCATTTCTGTAAACGCATTTGCGATCGCGCGATAATCATCCCATTCTAGAAACCATTCTGGAAGCAAGGGTAATTGAAAAAAGAAAATATACCAACTCCGCAGCAGTTGTTGGGGGGTTTTTAAGCCTTCAGAAAATTTAGCAGGATGGGGAATATTCATGACAATGAGCTTCTCTACCATCTCAGGATAAGTATAAGCGAATTGCCACGCGATCGCCCCTCCCCAATCATGTCCTACTAACACACAACTCTCATAACCCAAGCCTATAATTAACCCTTTCACATCAGCCACTAACTCGCTCATAGCATAAGCAGAGACATTTTGAGGTTTCTCGCTCTCATTATACCCTCGTAAATCAGGGGCAACGACATGATAATCTTGAGCAAATTCAGGGAGTTGATATCGCCAAGAATACCAAAATTCTGGAAAGCCATGTAACATTAACATTAACTTACCTTCCCCTTGGCTAACATAATGTAATCTGACTTGATTTGTGCTTAGAAAGCCTTCTCTCCAATTCTGTTCTTCTGTTTGCATATTTCCCTCTGATTTCTATCATTATTTTTTTCTTTTAAACTTGAAATTTTTTCAACAACCATGCGCCAACTTGACTATGAGTGGTTTCTCGGCTTTTCTGTAAGGCTTCTTCTACTAATTTTATTTCTAAATTAGGTAAACCTTGAGAAGTCTTAAGGCGATAACTTCCTTGCTTTTCAATCTTAAAAGCAGTAATTTTAGCTTTTTTAACATCAACAACCCAATATTCTTCTACGCCTAATTCTTCATAGAGTAACCGTTTCTTACCTAAATCATCCGCTAAGGAAGCATTCGCAATTTCAATCACTAAATTGGGCGCTGGATATTGATCTAGGTTTATAATACTGGTTTGCCAAGGAATAATGTTAGCATTTTTGCCAATATAAAAAGCCAAATCAGGCTGTGCTTCTCTCAGATTAGGTTTTCTCAATGTCGCATTATCTTTTCCATTCAATTCAATTCCTTTTAGTGTTGCATAAAGAAAGATAAGATAGTTTATTAGAGAATGATCACTAGCGTGATTATTGCCAAGGGGACTCATTTCAATTCGATATTGTTGATGATGATAGTAAGATTTTCCCTTTTCATCAGGAAGGGTTTCTAAAATGTTTAAGTAGTCTTCCCAACTGCTATCAACCCAATTTTCTATTTCTAAGTTTTCCTTGATGTGTATAACCATAGTTCAATTCTGTATTCCTACATTTTTCTATCTAACGTTTTGAAAAGCCTTCTGATATAATTTTTGACTGATCGTTCTTCAAGAGTCATTACTGAAAAATTTCTCTTAAACTTGAAATTGTTTTAACAACCAAGCGCTGACTTGCGTATGTGTTGTTTCTCGGCTTTTTTGCAAGGCTTCTTCTATTAATTTGATTTCTAAATCAGGTAAACTTTGAGAAGTATTGAGGCGATAACTTCCTTGCTTTTCAATCTTAAAAGCGGTAATTTGTGCTTTTTTAACATCAACAACCCAATATTCTTCTACGCCTAATTCTTCATAGAGTAACCGTTTTTTGCCTAAATCATCCGCTAAGGAAGCATTCGCAATTTCAATGACTAAATTTGGTGCAGGATATTGATCTAAATTGATGATACTGGTTTCCCAAGGAATAATGTTAGCATTTTCTCCCACATAAAAAGCGAGATCAGGTTGAGCGTCTCGGACATTGGGTTTTCTGAATGTACAGTTATCATGTCCATTCATTTCAATTCCTTTCAACGTTGCATATAAATAAATGCTATAGAAAGTTATGGCGTGATCTTTAGAATGATCGCTTCCAAGGGGACTCATTTCAATTCGATATTGTTGATGATGATAGTAAGATTTTCCCTTTTCATCAGGAAGCGTTTCTAAAATGTTTAAGTAGTCTTCCCAACTGCTATCAACCCAAGTTTCTGTATTTAGGTTTTCCTTGATTTGGGTAACCATTTTCTTTTCTCCTTTCCTCTGCTTAAAATTATAAAAGGTGGGCATCGCCCACCCTACTTTTTAGAAATTTCCTGCTAAGGCGTGATAACATCGATCGCAGATCAGAGGATCATTTTCATAATTTCCTACTGTGGTTGAATAATTCCAGCAGCGATCGCATTTTTCCCCGTCTGCTTTGACAATTCCTACGCTCACTGCTTCGGTTTCGCTATGATAAGAAGCGTTTTGCGCTGCGTCTGGACTGTCTAATAATTCCACTTGAGATGCAAGGAAAAGATAGCGCAGTTCATCCACCTGAATTGTTTCCCCAACCGCCTCACTGGGATTCATTTTAGCAAGTTGTTCTCGTAAGCTAGTATCGGGAACATACAACAAGACTTTTGCTTCTAAAGATGCACCGATGAGTTTTTCGGTTCGCGCTTGTTCAAGAACTTTATTCACTTCTCCCCGAATTTCCCGCAGCTTTGTCCAAAATTGCGCTAATTGTACATTTTTCCAACCTGTTTCTTGAGGAATCCATCCTGAAGCAAAAACTGACTTGTGTGAGGTTGGATAGGGGAGGTTTTGCCAGATATCTTCTGCTGTATGACACAATACAGGCGCGATCGCGCGAGCAAGATTTTCCACAATAATCGCTAACACCGTTTGACAACTGCGCCGTCTGAGAGAGTTAGGATGAGAAATGTAGAGACGATCTTTGGCAATATCTAGATAGAAGTTTGATAAATCAACGACACAGAAATTCTGTACAGTTTGGAAGAAGCGGAAAAATTCGTATTCTTCAAATGCTGCGGTGATCTCCGCAAAGACTTCTCCAGTACGATGTAACATATAGCGATCTAACTCTGGGAGTTGTTCATAAATCACCCCATCCGTTTTTGGGTCAAAATCGTGTAAATTTCCCAGTAAAAAGCGGACTGTGTTGCGAATTTTCCGATATGCGTCTGCTAACTGCTTAAGAATCCCTTGACCGATCGCGACATCTGCGGAATAATCGACGGAAGAAGCCCAGAGACGGAGAATATCAGCGCCATAGGGAGGTTCTTGCTTTTGATTTTTCCCCCCTTCAATAATGATGGCAGGATCAACCACATTCCCCAAAGACTTGCTCATTTTATAGCCTTTTTCATCCAAGACAAAGCCATGAGTGAGAACCGTTTTATAGGGTGCGATTCCTTGTGTTGCGACACTGGTTAACAGACTCGATTGAAACCAACCGCGATGTTGATCTGATCCTTCCAGATACATATCTACAGGATAGGTTAATTCTCCTCGCTGTTTCGCGACTGCGGCCCAAGATGACCCAGAATCAAACCACACATCCATTGTGTCTGTTCCTCGGCGATAGGTACGACCGTTATCACGATATTCAGGCGGTAATAACTCCTCTGTGGACAATTCCCACCACGCATCCGATCCCTTTTCAGCGATGATATTCTGGACATGGGCGATCGTTTCTGGCGTTAAAAGGGGTTCATTGGTTGCTTCATCATAAAAGACAGGAATCGGAACACCCCAACTGCGTTGTCGAGAAATACACCAATCACTGCGTTGAGACACCATTGATCTGATGCGGTTTTCTCCTTGCTGTGGCAACCAGTTAACTTGTGCGATCGCGTCCAGCGCAGCATCTCTAAACCCTTCTACAGAAGCAAACCATTGTTCGGTTGCGCGAAAAATGGTCGGTTTTTTGGTTCGCCAGTCATAAGGATATTTGTGCTGATAGGGTTCTTTTTTGAGGAGAGAATGGACTTCTGTTAATGCTTCGATGATTGCATCATTTCCGCCGTTGAGAACGTCTAATCCTGCAAATTTTCCCGCTTCTGCTGTAAATGTTCCCTGTTCATCCACAGGAGACAGCACAGGTAACCCATACCGTTTTCCAACGATATAGTCTTCTTGACCGTGACCAGGGGCCGTATGGACTAATCCCGTTCCTGATTCTGTGGTAATATAATCACCACCGATTAAGACTTCACTTTCGCGATCGAACAACGGATGACGATATTTACAATGTTCTAGTGCTTTTCCTGAAAGAGTGGTTTTAACGGTTAACGACTGTTCTAGTTTGGCGGAAAGGGTCTCTACCAAGTCAGCAGCAACAATGAGATACTGACAGTGGTTACTATTTGCAGACTGTTCCACCACAGCATAATTTAAGTCTGGATTCACCGCAACAGCTAAATTCCCTGGAATTGTCCAAGGAGTCGTTGTCCAGATTGCAACGCCTAAACTAGGAAGATAGTCTGCTAAAACTTCTTTTGCGGCCTCTCCTAACTCCGTTACCGAAAAGACCGCATAGATACTCGCAGAGGTATGTCCTTCAGGATATTCTAACTCTGCTTCTGCCAAGGCGGTTTTAGAGCTTGGACTCCAGTGGACGGGTTTTAATCCCCGATAGATGTATCCTTTGAGCGCCATTTCCCCAAACACTCCAATTTGTGCTGCTTCGTATTCGGGTTTGAGGGTTAAATAAGGGTTTTCCCAGTCTCCCCAGACTCCATAGCGTTTAAAGCCTTCTCGTTGGGTTTCAACGGTTTTTTGAGCAAACTTTGCTGCTTTTTTCCGTAGCTTGATTGGGGTTAAGTTGGTGCGGTCTTTTTCTTCGATATTCTGTAAAACTTTTAATTCAATAGGTAAGCCGTGACAATCCCAACCAGGAACATAGCGCACCTTATAACCTTGTAAGAGCTTATACTTGTTAATGATATCCTTCAAGATTTTATTCAAGGCGTGTCCCATGTGCAATGAACCGTTCGCATAAGGGGGACCGTCATGGAGGACAAACACATCTTTAGGATTTTGCTGAGAGAGGGTTTCATAGATTTGTTCCTCTTGCCAAAATTGCTGAATTTGAGGTTCACGCTGTTTGGCGTTGGCTCTCATGTCAAAATTAGTCTGAGGAAGGTTGATTGTGTCCTTGTAACTCTTGTTGGTTGTCACAGGTTTTGCGTTGTCGTTTACTAATAGACAGTTTAGAGGGTTGGTAAATATTGTATCAACTTGATTACCGCTTATTAAAAGCTCAATCGAGTCTTAAGTCTGACTTGGGTTTGATCGTAAACGAGCTAATTGATACAAAGCAAGAGATAAGTTATCTCCGCCAGTGATTGCTTCATAAAAATCATGTTTTGTTGTGACTTTTGGCAGCGCAGAGGTTTGATCATAAAACTGCGATCGAGCCAAATTAGCAAAGTCAGCAGCCCGATTCAAATAAATTTCCTGACCACTGATCTCGTGTGCTTTTACCATTAAATTAATCGCTGCTGCTAGGGTTTGCGGGTGCAGGACTTGGTCTGGGTTGGGTTGAGCAAATAAATATTGATTGGCAGCTTTTATCCCCAGTTGACGGTATTGTTCACCGTGTTTGGTATTGCCTAATTGCTCAGAGCGTTCTAACATCTCTAAAGCGACACGACTGGTTTCTAAACCACTCCAGTCTTCTGTAAAGTAGTTTCCTTTACTTTTTCGCGGGTCTCCAATTTTGAGCTTTCCCTCGACCAGTTGATTTGTATAGGCTCTAAAATTAAATCCTCTGGGATATTGAGCTAGATGACCATCAAGGTTATGATTGAGCTTGGTTAAAATTACCTCATCCGATCGCGCTGCCAGTTCTGCTAAGATAGCTTCAATCTCTTCAGGAAGACTATCTAATTCTAGAATTTGTCCAATCTCGACAGCCATAGTCAAGTTAACATTTGTCCAATAGACATTTTTGTAGCGAGAATTCGTTCCTGCTGAGAGAGCATCTGTGTTGGGGTCTCGGCGATTATTATAAGAAGTGGCAACGGTTTTGATGGCTCTAAGCATCATTTGATCAAACTCTGGATCATCGTCAATGTGTTCAAATCCCTTTGCCCAAGCCAACATCATCCATGATCCAACGCGAGGAAAAGATTTGCCCGTTCTCGGATCATGATGGCTATATGACGCATGACGAGAAAAGTCTCCAACGTCCTGATTGCCAATCTGATGATTCCATAATCCCATGACGAAGGCTTTTGCTCCATCTTCAGCGTTTTCAAATGCTTTGTCCCACAATTGGGGAGACCAACGACCTCATGGTTCATGAAGATCATTATCGTAATGTCTTCCGTTATATTTGCCATCCATGATGCCATCATTGCGGAGTCGAGGCGCATCATAATGGAGCATCCAACTGATTTCTTCTCCCCAAGCAATTAAATCTGTCTGTGGACTCCGCAAGTTATTAAAAGTGTAGATAATCGCTGCATCAGCAGCTTGAGCATATTGAGGATTCTTGCTATCTTCGCTGATCGCATACAGTAACTGATACAACTGTATATGATGATGAGCGTTAGCACTCCCCCAAGCGCGATCGTCATAACTCACTCCGTATTCATCCATCGCGGGAAAAATCTGGTGAGGATTCTTTGGGACGTTGTAATCTTGGCGTGTCATTTGCGCTGCAAACAGAGGAGAGGGGATGCCATAGGTATCCCGACCTTGTTCAACCATTGCTTTGGCATAGTTCTCGGCAAGGATTTTGTACCCTATCAGGTGAGTGTGAGAAATTGGTTCAGAACTAACTTGGGAGGTCAGAAAAAGACTGAGTAAACCAGTCAGTGTGGAGAATCTAAAGTTCTGTAAGAGCATCACTGTTAAAGTTTTAAAGAACGATCGCTGAGCTAAACTCGAATCTAGCTTAACCTGACACTGGCTTGTCCATTCCTCTCTTTCTTTAGAGGCATTACAAACCGCTTCATCAAACGTAACATTGGTTAACAGATAGCTAAAAAAAATGTTAAATTCTGTCAGGGGGAAAGATGTTACAGCGTTACAGTCATTTCTTGTTTATTGCGATCGCGCTAATCACCGCAACGATTATCGGCTTTAACCTACCCAGCGCCGTCGATGAAGCTAATCGTGAGTATTTCTTCAAACCTGTTCCGCGCACTAACTTAGTGGTCGTCGAACCCAACTACGGTCATTTATATCATGATGGAGAAACGGAAGCAGAAGCAGTCCGCTATCTTTATAACTCTCTTGGAGAACTCCAAGAAGACTACAATATTCGTGAGACTAAGTTAATTGAGTTTGAACGGAAAGGAAAAATGATTCCTAATCTTTATGTGTATGTGGATGCACCTGATGCCACGAAAGTCCTAGCAAATAGAACCCTTGAAAAATCTTCTACCTAGACGCAATAATTGGTAATTAATAGTTAGGCTTTTGCGATTTGTTGGTTGTTCCATGAAGCTCAAACCATAAATCCAAAACTAATTATTAATTGTTCATTATTAACCATTAGTTGTTATGTGGGATATTATTAGATATTATCGCTCTTTTTTGAGAGTATCCCTGCTGAGTATTGGCGCAGCCAGTGCCTTTGAAATTATAGATTTAGTTGTTCCTTATGCGATCGGGCAGATTCTGAATATTCTAGCGAAACAACCGCTAGATGGGGGAATTAGAGGGTTAACGAATTTTTTCGCCCAATCATTTAATCGGGAAGCAACACCTATGTTATCCCTAGGAATTTTGTTAGGGATGATCTTTATTGTAACTGTGGTGCGATCGCCCTTGCAACCGTGGTTAGCAGAATGGTTTCACTGGGCAATTCCCTTACGAGCGCGTCAAGAAAATGCGAGGAATGTCTTTGCTAAAATTCTCTCCCTTCCCCTTGAATTTTATGATGAAAATAACCCTGGTCGGATTGCAAGACGAGTGACGCGAGGACTATCTAATCACACTTGGACATACCCAGAAATTGCAGGTCAATTGATTCCAAAACTGGCAAGAGTGTTAGGGATTTTTATTGCGATTGCGCTAATTCAATGGCAGATTGCGATCGTATTTGCCCTTTCTTTTATTGGCATTTTGGTTTACAGTATCAATGATTTGCAGAAAATTGTCCGACGGGAAGCACGGCTGGAACGCCACATGGAAAATACAGACAGTCGCACGTCTGAGATTATTACAAACATTAAAACCGTTAAAGCCTTCGCAGCAGAAGCGCAAGAAATGAAACGCCAGAATGAACGTCTCCAGAGGGAATTACAAGTAGTTCTCTATCGGGTTCATCGTAGTTATGTGCAGCTTAGTACGAAGCAACGCACAGTGGTGCAAGCGAGCTTGTTTACGGTGTTAGTGCTGACGTTGATTCCCACATTACAAGGAAACATTTCTTTGGGACACTTCATTACTACTTTTACGGTGGCAAGTATGGCGTATTCGGAACTTGATCCAATTAGTAATCTGGCAGAAATGTTTGCGCGACGCTATGTTTCCATGTTACGCTTGCACGAGTTTATGAGAATCCCCTCTAGTCCTGAAGCAGCAAGTCTTGAACTAGAATCCCCCAAAGACAACCCCTATCGGTTTACAGGGAAATTAGCGTTTAATCAGGTTAGTTTTGGCTATGACCCCCAACGCCCTGTTTTACAAGACATTAACCTCCAGATTGAACCTTATCAAACTGTAGCACTGGTAGGTCGATCGGGGTCGGGAAAAAGTACAATGGCAAAGCTATTATTTCGCTACTTTGAACCGAATGAGGGAAGCATCACCATTGACGGGATAGACCTGCGCGAATTAGATGTGGCACGATATCGGAGAAGACTGGCGATCGTCCACCAAGAAGTGGATATCTTCAATGGTACACTCTTAGATAACTTAACTTATGGCAACCCTGAAGCCAGTTTTTCCGAAGTGGAAGCAGCTTGTCAGATTGCGCGGGTAGATCAGTTTCTCCCTGAGTTACCTCATGGCTATTTTACCGTTGTTGGAGAGCGTGGGGTTAGGCTTTCTGGGGGTCAACGTCAGCGTTTGGGGATTGCGCGAGCGCTAGTGGTCAATCCTGACGTGCTGGTGTTTGACGAAGCAACCTCTAGTTTAGACTATGAATCAGAGCGATCGATCCAAATGGCAATGCGATCACTGCTGGGAACGCGCACCTTAATCATTATCGCTCACCGTTTAAGTACCGTGCGCGAAGCGGATCAAATTGTGGTGCTGGATCAAGGGAAAATTTCTGAAATGGGAACCCATGATGAATTAGTCTCTGGGAAAGGATTGTATCGTCGTTTGAATGAGTTACAAGCGGAAGGAGAAATCATGACCCATTATTGATTCCTAGGAAATTGACACTCCAACCCCCCAATTCTGGGGGGCTTTTCAGGGCAAAATCTTGAAACTCAGCTATATCTTATTGTTCCCTATTCCCGTATCAAGTAGCGCTATAGTTTGATAATGTTGGTTTAGTCAAACAGCTTAGACGATGACAGAAGGCGCAAAGTACGCGATCGATTTTGGCACCAGTAACACCGTGATCACTCGTTGGAATCCAACCACTCAACAAGCAGAGGTGGTTTCCCTCGCAGGTATTTCCCAACAGTTACCTAATAATCCCCCTTTAATTCCCAGTTTGCTGTATGTGGAAGATGCGGAAAAAGAACAAGTGGTGGTGGGTCAAGCGGTGCGCGATCGCGCTTTGGATGTGAAATCTGACCCTCGTTTCTTTCGCGGGTTTAAGCGGGGAATCTCCGCACCCGTTCAAGGGTTTCTCCCCGAGTTAGAGGGGATAACGGTGACGTTTGAACAAGCAGGGGAATGGTTTCTCAAATGTCTCACCCAACAGCTACAGGAACCAGAAAAAAGCAGCATTGAGTCTTTAGTTTTAACCGTTCCCGTTGATAGTTTTGAAGCCTATCGCAACTGGTTAACCCAAGTTTGTGGGAATCTTAACGCCCAACAGGTGCGTCTGTTGGATGAACCCACAGCAGCAGCGTTAGGTTATGGGACAACAGAGGAAGATGTTTTGCTGGTGATTGATTTTGGTGGGGGAACGGTTGATTTCTCTTTGGTACAACTGAACCTAGGAGAAAAAAATAACCAACCAGTTGGTTTTATTTTAAGGTGGGGAAACAAGCTCCTCGGAGAAAAGTCTTCCCAGAAGATGAAAACAGCGCGAGTATATGGGAAAGCAGGGGCGAATTTAGGGGGAGGCGATGTCGATAATTGGATTGTCGATTATTTTGTGAAGACACAGGGAGTTGAAAAGTCGGCGTTAACCACTCGTTTGGCGGAACGGTTGAAAGTTCAGTTATCCTCTCAAGAAAGCGCAGAAGAGGTGTACTTTGATGAAGCGACATTAGACACCTTAGAGTTAAAATTAGAGCGCGATCGCTTTGAAGAAATTCTGAGAGACCATCAGTTTTTTGAGCAGTTAGATGACTTAATGACACAAGTTTTGCAGCAAGGACGACGCAATGGAATCGAAGCAAATGAGATTCAATCAGTGTTATTAGTGGGAGGAACTGTACAGATTCCCGCCGTGCAACAATGGTTAGAAAAGTATTTTGATCGCACTCGGATTAAATGTGACCAACCCTTAAGCGCGATCGCCTCGGGAGCGCTACAATTAGCCCAAGGCTTCCAACTGCAAGACTTTCTCTATCATAGCTATGGTGTTCGTTACTGGAACTATCGAGAAAATAAACACAGTTGGCATCCCATTATTAAAGCAGGACAGTCTTATCCGATGACAACACCTGTCGAGTTAGTCTTGGGTGCTTCTGTGGAAAATCAGCCCAGCATTGAGTTAATTATTGGAGAATTAGGGTCAGAGAATACGGGACGGACAGAAGTTTATTTTGATGGGAATCGTCTGGTGACAAGAACATTAGACAGTGAAGAAACCAATGTTATTCCGTTAAATGAAGATGCAAAAACGATCGCTAATTTAAATCCAGTCGGAAGTCCGGGGCGCGATCGGGTTAAAATACAATTTTGGGTAGATGAGCAGCGATCGTTACGCATTACGGTTGAAGATTTATTGACACAACAGACATTGTTAAAAGAACAAGTTGTTACAGAATTAAGTTAATTAACGATTCACTCGTAACCAAATTTCTAAACTAACCAATAACCATAATTTAACCCCAAATCTACGCCAAACATCCCCTCTAAATTCTAGCAAATCTTTCAGTGCTTCCTGATTCAAGTAAGGTGCAAGATCACTATTTCTATTTAATAATAACTTCCTAGCATCTCGTCGCCAATAGTTATGAAACCCTAACTGCACGGGAACCATCATTCCACTTTTAGGACGCTTAATAATGGCTTCAGGTAATAAGTCTTTTACCGCTTCTTTTAAAACCGCTTTTTCTTCAGAACCTGCTAATTTATACTGAGGAGGAATGCTCATGGATAACTCAACAATACGCTGATCAAATAAGGGCGATCGACCTTCCAAATTCCCTGATCTTGTCAAATTATTTACCTTAGTTAAGATATGATCAGCCCCTTTGAATTTAATATTAATTGCCATTAAACGATTGAGATATTGTGCTGAAGAAAATAAATCTTCGGCAAAAACAGTGGGTTCATTCTTAACAGTGTTCCAAACCCTTGCTTGTAATAACTTTGGTAAATCAGACGCACATTTCTGAAAAGACATTAAATAAGCATTTTCAATTGTTTGCTGAGACGTTTCACCGCCATATAATTGATTTAATAACATGGGTTGATTCTTCGGTCCACCAAAACAAGGATCGCCTCCTTCTCCGTTTAAAATAATGTTAGTCTCTTTTTTAGCAAACTGGGCTAACAGATAATTCGGAACAGTTAATGGGTCGCCAATGGGATCATCTAAATGCGCCATAACAGTCGGTAATTCTTGCCACATTTGTTGAGGAGAAATTTCTAAAATATGGTGCTGCGTCTGACAATGTTCGGCGACTAAACTAGAAAATTCTAATTCATTGGGAGATTCTTTTCCGAAGTGAATGGAATAGGTATGAACAGGATAATGATGGAATTTAGAAGCTAAAGCAGTGATACAACTAGAGTCTAACCCTCCTGATAAATAAACCCCAACAGGTTTATTTTTAGGCAGATATTCTGGCATAATTGTCTCTAGCAGCGATCGCAGTTTTTGACCATGCCAAGCTAACCCTTGATCCTCTCCAATGATGTTTTCTTGGGGTTGCCAATAGTACCATTTTTTCTGGTCTGGAAACCGTAAAATTATCCCTGGTCTTAACTCTCTGACATTGCGCCAAATCGTCCGTTCTCCTGGTACGAATGCACAAGCCAGATAATCTCGCAGTGCTACTAAATCAAGGTCTTTGTTATGATAGGGGACGAGTGTTTTTAAGCGTGGTGCAATCCATTTAGTTGAACCAGAAAGGGTATAATAAAGCGTGTAACCTCCTACAGAATCGCGGGCTAAATATAAGACTTTTTTTGTGCGATCGTAAATCGCGATCGCGAAATTTCCTTGTAAATCTTTGAGACAATCAATGCCAAATTTTTCTAATAATCTTGTGAGCAGATCAGCATCAGAAATTTGAGTTTGATCTGGCTTCAGATTCAGTTGCTTTAATAAAGTCAGAGAATTAGCCAACCAAAGTTCTCCCACAATCCAAAAACGATAAATTAGATTAGAATTAGGAGAACAACTGTGAAATTCTAACTGTTCAGGTTCTAAAGTTCTCTCTTTTAAAGACGTATTTTTTAAGCCAATTGACCAAGAAGGACTAACTTGAGATAACATAAGGTTTCTGATGATAAAATGATAGAACGCGATCGCCCCTCCTATATTATCAGTCAAAACTAACGATTTTGTGAGTGAGTGCTTGAAAAAAATAACTAAAGATGACACAATCCTCTTCTAATTTAATCGATCCAGATGATATTTCTCGACCCAATGGACAATTCTTAGGATTACCTTACACCTTAGAAGAATCTCAAATTATCTTCCTTCCTGTCCCTTGGGATGCGACCACCTCTTATGGAAATGGAACGGCTAAAGGACCACAAGCAATTATTGATGCTTCGGTACAATTAGAACCAACTGATTATCATGTTGCTGAGGCTTGGAAAATTGGTCATTATACTTGCGCGATTGAGGCAGAAATTCGCGCAAAAAATGATAAAATGCGAAAGATGGCAAAAGAAATTATAGAGTATCAAGAAGCTGGTGGTCATTATCAAGATAACGAAATTAAACTCAAACTAGAAGTGGTTAATAATGCTTCAGAAAATCTCAATCAATGGGTTTATGACCAAACCAATTCTTTACTTGAGCAAAAGAAACTAATCGGTTTAATTGGAGGGGATCATAGTGTTCCCTTGGGCTATATGAAAGCCTTAATCAATCATTATAGCGATTATGGAATCTTACAAATAGATGCTCATGCTGACCTGAGAAATGCTTATGAAGGTTTTACTTATTCCCATGCTTCCATTATGTATAATGCTCTGAAATTATCAGGAATTACGGAGTTAGTGCAAGTGGGAATTCGAGACTTTTCTCAAGGAGAAATCAACCAAGCAAAAGAAGATCACAGGATTCATTGGTTTACAGACTGGCAACTCCAAGATAAAGCCTATCATGGATATGTTTGGAAAGATCAATGTCAGGAAATTGTTGCTCGTTTGCCCGATCGCGTGTATATTAGTTTTGATATTGATGGCTTAAGTCCCTCATTTTGTCCCCACACAGGAACGCCAGTGCCTGGAGGATTAGACTTTAATCAAGCGGTTTACTTAATCAAAACCCTAGCAAAATCAGGGAAACAAATTATTGGGTTTGACTTGTGTGAAGTGTCTCCTAATCCGAATAATTCTAACGATGAATGGGATGCTAATGTTGGCGCAAGACTGGCTTATAAATTAGCAAATTTTATGTTTCTTTCTCAATCTTTTTCAGTAACCAGTGATTGATCTCCCCTCACCCCCACTCACTAAGAGGGGAATTAAATAAGGAATGAATTGTTAATGATGAATACGCCCTTTTTAGATGCTTTAAAAAATAGTGGTAATCGTCCTCATGCACCATTTTACCTTCCTGGACACAAACGGGGAAAGGGAATTTCTCCCCAGTTATCAGACTTATTGGGAAAGGAAGTCTTTCGCTACGACCTGCCAGAATTACCAGAATTTGGAAACTTGTGTCCGCCAGAAGGGGTGATGAAAACCGCACAAGACTTAGCTGCGGAAACATTTGGGGCTGATCAAACTTGGTTTCTCGTTAATGGATCAACCTCTGGGGTGATGGCTGCTATTTTAGCCACTTGTAGAGATGGAGACAAAATTATCATACCCCGCAACGCTCACTCTTGCGCGATCGCAGGACTGATTTTTTCAGGAGCGATCCCAATTTTTATTAACCCTGTCTATGATCCTCAGTTTGGACTTCCCTATAATCTGACCCCAGAAGCGATCGCAGAGACCATTAACCAGCATCAGGATATTAAAGCAATTCTAATCACGTCTCCTACCTACGAGGGGCTTTGTGCTGATCTATCAGCGATCGCTGCGATCGCCCATTCCCATCATATCCCATTAATCGTCGATGCCGCACATGGCGCTCATTTTGGCTTCCATCCGCAGTTTCCCCCCTCTCCCCTCACCCTTGGCGCAGATGTGGTGATTCAATCCTTACATAAGACATTAGGAGCATTAACCCAGGCTTCTCTGTTACATCTACAAGGAAATCGAGTGAGTGCAAACGCACTTACCTTTGCCTTACAGTGCTTGCAATCGAGTAGTCCTAGTCACTTATTATTAGCCTCCCTTGATGCAGCCCGTGAACAAGTCGCCACAGAAGGAGAAACCTTGTTAGACCACGCCTTAATCTTATCAGAAAAAGCAAAAATCGAGATCAAAACCATTCCCAAACTGTCCTTATTTGCTCCTGTTTTTCCTCAGTCTGGCTGCGATCATATTGACCCAACAAGAATTACAATTGATGTGTCAGCATTAGGATTAACAGGCTTTGCTGCTGATGAAATTTTACATGATGACTTAGCCGTAACCGCAGAGTTACCCACAACTAAAACCCTCACATTTATTGTCACGTTTGGCAATACTGAAGAAGATATTGAAGCGTTAATTATCGCCTTAAAACAATTAAAAGCGCAGCCAACCCAAGAAGACTTAAACTTATTTTCCTTACCTCCTCTTGCGTCTTGTATATCCCCGCGTAAAGCCTTTTTTAGCGCTAAAGAAACATTACCTTTATCAGAAACAATCGGGAAAATTAGTGCAGAATTAGTGTGTCCTTATCCCCCAGGAATCCCCGTTTTAATGCTAGGAGAAACCATTACCATTGAAGCACTTAACTATTTACAACAAGTGTTTGAATTGGGGGCTAATATTCAAATTCGAGGCTGTAGCGATCCCAGCTTACGGCAATTACAAGTAATAGCTGATTAACCGTTTTTGAAAAGTCAAGTTATCGCTGATCCCCCCTAACCCCCCTTATTAAGGGGGGGAAAGGCACAAGCGCGATCGCGCTCAAAATAGCCCCCCTTATTGAATGGGAGTTGGGGGAGAAAAATATCACACTAAAGAAAGATTTAAATCATTGCGGGGGGGGAGTATTAAGCTAGGGTCAGTCTATCTTAAGAGAAATTAAGAAAATCTATAAAAACTTTCTCACTCTTAAGCGCAACTTAACTCTCGTAATTTTATTTAATTAAGGAAAAACAATGACCCAAACAACCAAGGCAAACCCCCAAGGGAAAATTGCACAAAAGGCGCTGTTAGTAGCAGGTTCGGCAACGGCGCTGGCTTTCTATCCCACTCAAGATGCAGAAGCGGTGATTATCTCTTCTAATGGTCCCGTAAATCTTGTAAATAATGGCGATCTTTGGAATATTGATGGAGTTGGCGATAGTGAGGGACAGTGGCTCAATTTCTTTTCCTCGGGCAATTCTAACTTTGGAACTTTATCAAACTACAATAATAGTTTTTCAATCGTAGCGACGACTGTGCCAGCTATCAGCAGTTTTGTTTTTGCTCAAAAGTTATCTGTTGGAGCAACAATCTCGGCAGGACAAAACTTTGCTGGCTTTGGAGGCTTTACTGCAACGTTCTACAATGTTGCAGGTGATCCAGGCATCAATTATGAAGGTTGGACAGCAGGTGCTGGACAGTACATTGGTTTTAGTTTCAATCCTTCAGGAACAACTTTATTTGGTTGGGCTGAAATTGTTCGCAATGGCGATCGCGATTATACCATTACTCAATGGGCGTTTGAAGATAGTAGTGCTGCAATTCAAGCTGGACAAACTCAACCCGTTCCTTTTGAAGTGGAAGGCGTTTCTGGGATGATGGCACTGATGGGTGCGTATGGTGTCTATCGCTGGAAGAAACAACGTCGCGCCCAACGTAAGGCTGGATAGATCCCCCCTAACCCCCCTTGTTAAGGGGGGAAAAGAGGAAGAAAACCTCTTGCAAAGGGGGGGAAAGAGGAAGAAAACCTCTTGTTAAGGGGGGGATCATTCCCCAGCCCGATCTCGCTCAAAATAGCCCCCCTTATTGAAGCTGGAGCTTTAGTGAGGAGGTTGGGGGGATCATTCCTTACCAATGGGGGAAAGAGGGAAACGGTTAACTGCTATTCTAAAGATGCAGCGATCGCTGATTTTGAAAACCTCCAGCGGTAAGTTTAGTTAAAATAAAGAATCATGAATACTAAATTAGTGAACTCTTTACTAGAAATTATTTGTTCTCTTGAACCCCAAGAAATTAAACTTCTGAATCAAAAAATACAAGAATTGCCTCAACTCAATGAAATGTCAGGAAAGATGAAATTTTCTAATCCTGACGAACAATTCCAAGCCATCAAAAAATGGGCAGAAAGTCATAGTTATGATACGCCTTTATTGTCTGATTATGCGGTTAGTCGGGCAGGGATTTATGAGGAAGATTAAAGAGTGAAATGTCTGCTGGATACTAATATCATTTTACGGTTAGCTGAACCAAATCATCCCATGTATCCTCTTGC
>CAYXDG010000040.1:0-3065 GCA_964463655.1 uncultured Dactylococcopsis sp. | reverse complement strand
AAATTACAATTATTGATCCTAGAGAAATCAGTTTAAGTAGCTAAAAGGAGAAAGAAGCATGAGTAAAAAAGTATTAGTAATCGGTTGGGATGCAGCAGACTGGAAGGTAATCGCGCCCTTAGCGGATGCAGGAAAAATGCCCAACTTAAAAAAGTTTGTAGATGAAGGCGTGATGGGAAATTTGGCGACGCTAACGCCGATTCTTTCTCCCATGTTATGGACATCGATCGCGACAGGAAAACGGGCTTATAAACATGGCGTTCATGGCTTTATTGAACCCGATTTCAACACAGGAAATGTCCGACCAATTACGAATTTAGCTCGTCAAACCAAAGCGATTTGGAATATCTTAAATCAAGAAGGCAAGAAAAGCAATGTGATCGGTTGGTGGCCCACTTATCCCGTTGAACCGATTAATGGCGTGATGGTATGCGACCATTATCAGGATGCCCATCACAATGATCCTGATAAACCTTGGCCCCTGAAACCGAAAAGTATTCATCCTGAACGCCTCATTAAACCTTTATCTGAGTTGCGGGTTCATCCCGGAGAAATCGAAGGGGAACAAATCGAGATGTTTGTTCCGAAAGCGAGAGAGATTGACCAAGAAAAGGATAAACGTTTGTGGAGTTTGGCGAAAATCATTGCAGAAACCGCCAGTATCCATGCTGCTGCGACAGCGACAATGCAACTGGAAACATGGGATTTTATGGGGATTTATTATGACGCGATCGATCATTTCTGTCATGGCTTTATGAAGTATCATCCCCCGCGATCGCCCTGGATTTCTGAAGACGATTTTAACCTCTATAGCGAAGTGGTCAACTCGGCTTATCAGTATCACGATGCAATGTTGGGAGTTCTCTTAAAACTCGCAGGAGATGACACCAATGTTATCATTGTCTCCGATCATGGCTTCCATCCCGATCGCCTCCGTCCCCAACATATCCCCACTGAACCAGCAGGACCCGCAGAAGAACATCGTCCCTATGGCATGATTGCGATGAGGGGGCCCGATATCAAAGAAGATGAAGTGATTCATGGCGCGACGCTTCTGGATGTCACCCCCACGATTTTAACTTTGTTTGGGCTTCCTGTGGGCAAAGATATGGATGGGAAAGTGTTAGCCAATGCTTTCAGAGAACCGCCAAAAATCAGCTATATCGACAGTTGGGATGAGGTTGAAGGCTCAGACGCGATGCACCCCGAAGATGCGCGGGTGGACTCAATGGACTCCGCAGAAGCGATGCAGCAGTTGGTGGACTTGGGTTATGTTCAAGAAATGAGCGAGGATAAAGACCAACGGATTAAGGAAACGCTGCGGGAACTCCAATATAATTTAGCACAGTCTTACACGGGTGCGGGGCGCTATCGCGATGCGATTCCAATTTTAGAGGAATTGTGGGAAACCTGGTCGGATGAAAGTCGCTTTGGGGTACAGTTGTTTAATGCACATTTAGCGCTCGATTGCGTTCCTGAAGCCAGAGAAACCTTTGAAAAACTGCGCGATCGTAAACAAGCCTATCGCAAACAAGCACAAGAAGCGTTAAAACAACTCCAAGAAAGTCTTAAAGAGAAAAAGCCAGAAGAGATAACGAAACAAGAACAGCGCGAACTCCGCAATCTTCGGGCAAAAGCGGGCGTAAATCCCACTGCATTGGCGTTTTTACAAGGATCGCTGCTATTTGCAGAAAAACGCTATGAGGAAGCGTTAGAAAGCCTAGAAAAGGCAAAATCAGCACAAACGCACAATCTCCCGAGTTTGTATCAGAAAATGGGAGAAGTCCATTTAGCAATGGGAAACTGGCTAGAAGCAGAATCCTATTTTAATCAGGTGTTAGAACTCGATCCAGTCAATCCCGCGCCTATGTTAGGATTGTCTCGCCTGTGTCTCAAACTGAATCGCAACGAAGAAGCACGCGATCGCGCTGTGGCTGCTCTTGGGTTAAAATATCATCATCCGAAGGCTCATTATCTCTGTGGCGCTGCGTTACATCGTCTGGGAGAAACGGAAGCAGCGATTCAATCTTTGAAGACTGCGATCGCGCAAAACCCCGTATTTCCCGCAGCCCATCGCCGTCTTTCCTACATCTACACCCGCGACTTAAATGATCCCGATAAAGCAGCAGACTGTCGCCGTTTAGCCAGAGAATCCCGTCAACGGATTAAAGATTTTCAAGCTGGGAATATTCCTGCAACAGAAACCTATGCAGGGGTGATGGAATGGTACGATAAACAGCAAAAGGGCGATCACACCGTCAAAGAATTAAATGTTCCCGTCTCAGACTCAGTGGTCATTGTCTCAGGATTACCCCGTAGCGGAACATCTATGATGATGCAAATGTTAGCTGCTGGTGGCTTTCCCATTGTCACCGATGGCGAACGAGAAGCAGACCAAAGCAATCCTCGCGGGTACTATGAATTAGAGAAAGTAAAGGCTTTAAACACCGATAACAGTTGGTTAAACGAGGTGAAAGGACAATCTGTAAAGATTATCGCCCAATTGCTCCCGAAATTGCCCCGAAACATTCCTTATCGTATTATTTTCATGGAGCGCCACCTCGCCGAAGTCATCTCCTCCCAAAAGAATATGTTAGGACGTTTAGGGCGCAAAGGAGCGCGAGTGTCAGACGATCGCCTCGCCCAAACTTTTATGAGACAATTGGAAAGCGTCGATCGAATGTTAGAAGCCTATCCAGAGATTAGCGTTTTGTCTGTTTCCCATCGTGACGCGATCGAAAATCCTGTTTCTGTTGCTGCAAAAGTGAATGCTTTCTTAGGGGGAAACTTAGATGAAAGTTCTATGATTAAAGCAGTCGATCGCAGCTTGTATCGAGAGCAAAAGCCATCTTAATACGAAAAGGCTAGGCTGTAGTGACATCCTCGGTTATAGCGCAGGACTTATGTTCTCGCGCTCTTATCAGTTATGATGATGACGGTGAAATTAATCGTTGGTTAATTCAACTATTCAGCGAAGAAAATCCGACCAAATAATGTTTGTTATATAGCCCTACGTGCTTATATTAGGACATTTCCCGAACGGTGGGAGTGCGACCGTCTCGGTC